>NZ_NFLY01000069.1:0-8231 GCF_002161155.1 Massilimicrobiota sp. An105 | reverse complement strand
CTCAAAGTTTGCGTACTTGGAAAGAAGTCATCCACGACAATGGATATAATACCATATATTCTTTCATTTGAAAACTAAAAGCTGTTGACTTTTTTACTTTGTCAACAGCCTGAAACATGAGAAAAATCTCATGTTTTTTCTTTTATAAAATATAGTTTTCTAAAAATACTGCAATACCATCTTCATTATTGGATGTTGTTGTATATTGCGCAATGTCTTTAATTTTTGGATTTGCATTTGCCATGGCCACTCCAATATAATCTCTTATCATTTCATAATCATTGAGTTCATCACCAAATGTTAAAATGCAATCTGTAGATAAGTTTAATTCTTGGCACATTTTTTCAATACCTTTTGATTTAGAAAGTTCAGGATTTAAAAATTCAAATAATATCGGTGTTGATTGCACTCCTCGATAATATGGATGGTCAATGTGATGATAATGTTGACTGATCTTTTGAATTTCTTCTTTATCAGCCATGAAAATCATCTTTTCTATTTGTTTATGATAATACGGTGTTAAGCCATCTACAACTAATGGTAATTGATTCTTTTTCGCAATCTCAATCGCAAAATGATCTTCTTTTAAAACATGGAAGGACTCCTGATCATAGATGCCTGCATTAAAATCAAATTCTTGAAATGCTTCTAGTATAACAGGAATAAACTTTCCATCCAACAAATAACAAGATGACATCTTTTGTGTTCTCATATCTAAATAACATCCACCATTAAATCCCATAATCACATCCACATAAGGTTCAATTTTCCACTTTTTAATGAGATGTTTGACTGCAAATGGTGTTCTTCCTGTCGCAATTCCAAATAAAATCTGTTTGTCTTTAAGTTTTTTGATAGCTTCAATTGTTTTGGGTGTCACCATTCCCTGGTCATTCAATAATGTTCCATCTATATCCACAAGTACCAATTCAATAGCTTTCATACCATTTTCCTCCTTATTGATGTTTTTGCCATTGGCATTCTATCATTTCCATATGAGAAAATACAGCATCAAAAGATGAGTTTTCTGGTGAACATGCATAAATACCAAACTCAATTTCATCTGTCCCTTCCCACATATGACAAATACGCATCTGCTTAAAATGAACTCCATCAGTTGAACATTCAATACAGTAATCTGATTCTCTTCGACTCAAACGATACCACATAGAATGAATAGAAGCATCAATGTCTGTTGTGGCCCAATCTGAATAACCACGATTCGTTACAACACTCCCTAGTCTTTGAAACTCTTCATTTTCATATTCAATAGAAGCTTTTAACCAGTTATCACTATTTAAATACATGACAACACCACATTGATCAAATCTTCTTTTACTATTAAATTCAGTTTTTACAATAAATGAAAAATATTTTTCACTTGTTTTCATCTGTAATACAGGAGCATTATCATTTCTAAAACCATAGTATGTTCTTTGCCATAAATCTGTTTCAGGTTCTGTTGTTATGATAATCTTCTGATCTTGAATATCATATTTTTGAGGTTTCCTAGTCCATTCTAATTTGTTAAAATCAAATTCCATTATTTACCATATCCCTTCATTAACTTCATCTAATATATACACTAAATTTATTATATATAGAAAGAGATGACAATGCCACCTCTTTCTATTGATTATTATCTATACGTAATATGTTTCTTCTATTCACAAGAGCTTTTCTAGCTTCAGAAATATTTATTGTACACTCTCCATTTAGTCTTTCTTCTTCAGCTTCTAAGACACTTACACGTAAATCTAGTAACTGTTCTTTTCTTTCAGATACTTCTATATTTATAAAAACAGCATCTACTTTTTCATTAATAGCGTTATCCATCATTTGAACAACTTCTTTTATAGAATAACCTTGATTCCCTTTCATTCTATCTTTTTCAATTTCCAGAAGTTCTTTTTGAAGTTTCAACATCTTTTCTTGATAATTTTTCATGATTATCAGATCTCCTTTTTATTTTTATTAAAAACCAAATACTTTTCTTCTCAATTCTTTATTAGCAATCAGTCCTAAATATCCTCTTAATTTCAATCTTGCGCTATTCCATTTTTTATCTTTAGACATGAGCGTCCAATCATTATTAAGGTATTCTTTATTTTCTGATTCAAATATGACTTCTCCTATTTTATAAAACTTTTCATTATAAATCATATCTTCAAATATTTTCCATAATATCAGATATCTTTGATCATTTATGTTTTCAATACTTTCTTCAAAAAAATCAGAAAATACATAAATTTGGTAATAATTATTTTCAGCATAAACAAGCATGTCCATAATCCATAAAAGTGGATTTTTTATATCTAAAGAGTCAGTCATGATGATATCAGTTTTCCATAATTCATCACTTTAAGTACTTTTTTAAAATAACACTTTCATAGATAGCTATGACTATAACTATTCCTGGCATGACTGTCAAAATAACAAGAAAGAAACAGATTAACTTGCCATGAATCATCAATCCTTCAAAAATGAAAACCATACCATAAATCAACATCAAACGTGATGTTGCATGATTATATGATCGAATATTCGTTATCTGATTTATTTTTGGCGGATTTGAATTGTTATATATAGTCACTGGTTTCTTAGAAAAATAATAATAGATTGATACACAAATCATCATAAAACCAATAGCAATGGCTACACCTCTTTCTACTGACATAAATATTCCTCCTGTTAAAAAATCCATCTTCTAAGAATATTATGACACCCTAAATAAATAATAGCAATCAATATTCTCAACCACATAAAAAGTGAAAAATCGCAATGACTTTTATTTTTACAAAACTTCAATTTTAAAATATTTTACAAGATAAAAAACGTTGATAAAATCAACGTTTTTGTCTTTTTGTATTATTCACCGATAATATTCATCATATCTTTTTGGAATACTTCTGTTTTAGCAGTTGCATCATCAACAGTTGCACCTTTGATTGAGAAATAGAATTTACATTTTGGTTCAGTTCCACTAGGTCTAGCAGCAATCCAAGAACCATCTTCTAAATAATATTTCAATACATTTGATTTTGGTAAATCAATAGTTGTTTCATTTCCATTTTCAGTTCTTACACTTGTCTGATAATCTTCAACAGCAACAACTTTAACACCACCAATTTCAGTAGGTGCATCTTTTCTTAAATTATCCATGATTTCTTTAATTCTTGCAGCTCCAGCAGCTCCTGCTTTAGATAAAGCAATTTGACTTTCTTTAAATGCACCATGTTTCGCATATAATTCATTTAATACATCAATTAAATCTTTACCTTGTTTTTTGTAATAGTTACCAGCTTCAGCAGCAGTTAAGACAGCTTGTACTGCATCTTTATCTCTAACGAAATCTTTAACAACACATCCATAAGATTCTTCATAACCAAAGACAAATTGTTTTTCTCCAGTTTTTTCATATTTACGAATCTTATCTCCAATGAATTTAAATCCAGTTAATGTTTTTTCTACATCAACACCATAGCTTCTTGCTACTAATTCACCTAAATCAGAAGTTACAATGGTATTATACATAACAGCATTATCAGGTAATGTTCCTTTTTCTTTCATTTGACTTAAAATATATTCAAGATAAACGGCAGCTGATTGGTTACCACTCATCAATACATATTTTCCATCATGTTTAGCAACAACACCTAATCTATCTCCATCAGGGTCACAGATAACTACAACATCAGCATCAACTTCTTTAGCTTTAATGATAGCTAATTCATAAGCCATATCCACTTCAGGGTTAGGAGATTTTGTATTTGTATAATCTGGATCAGGAGCACATTGTGCTAATACTGGCACAACATCATATCCTAAACGTCCTAAGCAAGTTCTGACAGGGATATTACTTGTTCCATGTTGTGGAGAGAAGACAATTTTAAATCCACTCTTATCCATACCAGGATTAATTTCAATACCCATAACAGCTTCATAATATGCTTCATCAACTTCTTCACCAATCCATGTCATATATGGATAAGCTTCTTCATCACTGCATACATGAATATCTAATTCATCTTCAACTTCATTAACATATTTAACAACTTCATCTGCCCATTCTGGAATTAGCTGACATCCTGTATCATCATAAACTTTATATCCGTTATATTCTTTAGGATTATGTGATGCAGTAATCATAATTCCACCAGCACATTTTAAATATCTCACCGCAAAAGATAATTCTGGTGTAGGTCTTAAACTTTCAAAAATAAATGATTTAATACCATAAGTTGCTAAAACTTTAGCACTTTCAATCGCAAAACGATAAGACATATGACGGTTATCATAACCGATAGCTACGCCTCTTTCTTTTCCGTTTTCTAATCCCAATACATATTTTGCAAAACCAACATTTGCTTTTCTAATAGTATAGATGTTCATTCTATTTGTTCCAGGTCCCAAAATACCTCTCATACCAGCAGTACCAAATTCAACATTTGTATAGAATGCATCTTCCTTTTCTTTTTCTCCCATGTTTGTTAATTCCATTTTTGTGGCTGCATCCATTGCAGGATGATTCAACCATCTTTCATAATTTGCTTTATAATCCATATTGTTTCACCTCTGCTTCTATTATATCAAATCTTAAATATCAACGCCATAAAAACCCACTTTGAAATGTAAACATTTTCATTAAAAAATAATAGTTTTCACAAATTTATGTAACCACTATCATTTTTTGTTTTATTTATGTGTTTTTTCACTTTTCATAAGAGATATTCAAACATAAAAAAATAAAATCAATCATATAAAATGATGATATAATAATGAAAAGAAAGCGAGGTTATAATATGTCAAGAATTTTTATAACTGGTGATACTCATGGCTCATATGATATTCAAAAACTTGCAAGAAAGAACTTCCCTGAAGGAAAAACATTAACCAAAGATGACTATGTGATGATCTGTGGCGATTTTGGCTGTGTCTGGGGTGGTGAGTTAGCTGGATCTGATCGCTGGTGGCAAAACTGGCTCGATGAGCAGCCTTGGACAACATTATGGGTTGATGGCAATCATGAAAATCATGATTTATTAAAAACATATCCTATTGAAAACTGGAAGGGTGGACGTATTCATAAAATCAATAATAGTATTTTTCATTTGATGCGTGGTGAAATCTTTACACTTAACAATCAAACTTTCTTAGCTTTTGGTGGTGGCTATTCAACTGATCGTGTTTATAGAAAAGAAGGCATTTCATGGTGGAAAGGAGAATTGCCAACACATGAAGAAGTCAACCATGCCCTCAATAATCTCAAGAAATATCACAATCAGGTTAATTATATTTTAAGTCACGATGCTCCTCGTGACATTAAAGAATATTTAGGATTTTATGATAGCTGTGATATGACTGTTTATGGTGGTGAATATGAAGATATTCATAGTGTCTTATATTTGCTTAAAAAGACCATACAATTTCAAGCCTGGTATCTAGGTCATTATCATATAGATAAAGATATAGGAAGTATGCATATTCTTTATCATCAAATCATTGAAATCACTCATAAATAAAAAGCAAGGATCCCTTGCTTTTTTATCTTATCACATCTACACATTGACCATTGACATATTGGATTAAATCTTGAGGTTTTAAAATCACCTGTAAACCTCTTTTTCCTGCACTGATTGCGACTCTGTCTAACAGCAAGATATCTTCCTGAAAATAAGTAGGAAACTTTTTCTTCATGCCAATAGGAGAACACCCACCACGCATATATCCTGTTAATGGTAATAAATCTTTCTGATGAAGCATTTCAACACTTTTATGTCCACTGGCTTTCGCCAGCTTTTTTAAATCAATTTCTTCCATGACTGGTATACAACAAACCAAATATTCATGATGATCATGTAATACAAGCGTCTTATAGATTTCATCTGCTTCTAAATCTAACTGATGAACAATATGTTCACCAGATAAATGATTGTCATCATACTCATATTCACGTGTTTCATAATTGATATGTTGCTGATCCAATAACCTTAATACATTTGTTTTAATCTTTTTCATTTTTACACCATTACTTATATGATTTATAGAATTCAATAAATCGCATCATTGCTTCTTTTAATAAATCTGAATTTGTTGCTGTATTAATACGTACCCATCCCTCATAATTATCAATAAAACGGCTTCCTGTTTCCAATAACACATGTGTTTCATTAGCCAAGTCAATAACAAACTGATCAATATTGGCTATTTTTGGTAAATAAACCCATATTAAATATCCTGTATCTGGTTTCATGATTTTCATATCTGTTGTTTCTAGTAATTCCATTGTCATATTAATATTTTGACGAAGATATTCTAATAAATCATAATACCATTGTTTCCCCTCGTTATAAACAGTTTCAATCATATAAATACCAATACGTTGTGGACCTATATGAAGTTTTGAGAGATAATCATTAAATTGTTTATTGAAATCTTCATTTTTACAGATTGTAAAAGATGTTGATAATCCTGAAATATTAAATGTTTTATTTGGCGATGATGATACAATAATCTGATTATAAATATCAAAAAATCGGATAAGAGAAACAAATTTTTTATCTGATATAAGGATATCGCCATGAATTTCATCAGAGATAATCATGACTTGATATTTTTTACATAATTGAACTAATTGGTTAAGTTCTTCATATGACCAGGCTTTACCTCCAGGATTATGTGGATTACAGAACAACAGGACATCAATTTGATGTAATTTTAACATCTTTTCCAATTCATCATAGTCTATCAAATATTCCTGATTTTTATTTTTTAATGGCATCTTATAAGCATGCCCAATTTGAGCACAATTATAAAATGGTCCATAGACAGGTGTCATAATTAAAATGTTTTGATTTCTTGCGAATAAATCAGTTAATAAATGTAGTGATGTAATTGTTCCAATAGATGGAAGAATCCAATCCTTGTTGATATGAATATGATGAATTTCATCATACCATTGAATAATGCTTTCATAAAAACTATCCTGGACATGAAAATAGCCTAAATCTCCCTCACTGACAAATTCCATTAATTTCTTTTGTACATTTTCATCCATCTTAAAATCCATATCCGCAATAAATAATGGATAAAACTGATCTTCAGTTTGAAAATGAGTTTGGAATCTCTTATTGATATATGGAGCTTCCCATTTCATAGAACCATTATGTCTTCTTTCTAATATTGATCCAAAATCGTTTTTCATTCTTTTATCTCCCTTCATAATCAATATCTTTCCACAAAAAATACATCGGCCTATATGTTATTATAAGCCGTTTTCGTGTGACAAGCAATAAACAGTTCTCACTTGAATCTTTATCATCTTTTTTTGTTTAAAACTTCAAATTGATTTTCTCAAAAGATTATACCACTTTTTTTGAAAACACTGATATTTATCATTACAATCATTTCTATGATAACTATTCTTAAAGAAATCATAAAAAATCTATTTAAATCATCAAATTTATGATGATTATTTGTTATAATGTAAACAAGGATGTGAGAAAATGACAAACAAAGAAAGATTTATTGAAATTTATAAAACAAAAATTCATCGTGATGGAAGTGAAAAATTATTAGAATTTTTATTATCACGTAATTCTGATTTTTTTGAAGCCCCTGCCAGTTCAAGATATCACGGTAATTATGAAGGTGGTCTACTTGAACACAGCCTCAATGTTTATGATTGTCTAAAAGACTATTTATCACGTGAACGTGTTCAAAAAACATACCATTTGAATTATAATGAAGAAACTATCGCTATTGTTGCTTTGCTTCATGATTTATGTAAAATTAACTGTTATAAACAAAGTATGAGAAATGTCAAAGAAAATGGACAATGGATTCAAGTGCCTTTTTATGAATTTCAAGATACATTGCCTTATGGTCATGGAGAAAAAAGTGTTTATATGATTAGTGGCTATATGCGTTTAACAAGAGAAGAAGCCTTTGCGATTCGTTATCATATGGGGTTTGCTGGTAATGAAGATGCCAGAAATGTAGGTGCTGCTTTTGAAATGTTTCCACTCGCTTTTGCCTTATCTACTGCCGATATGGAAGCCACTTATTTTATGGAAGGAAAAAATCATTCTTAATCAAAACAAGCTTAGCTTGTTCAGGCTGTTGACAAAGTGGTAGAATTTTTTATTAAATCTACCACTTCTTTTTATTTTTTATGCAAATTGATAAATTTGTACTATTTTCCTTATATGTCTTTCTTTTTTGTTCGGTGA
>NZ_NFLY01000068.1:0-8244 GCF_002161155.1 Massilimicrobiota sp. An105 | reverse complement strand
TCATACAACAACCTCCCAATAAAAGTGAGGTTATATCATAACATAGATTTTTGAATATGTCCTGTATACAGGACATATTCAACTTGGATATATTAAGACATTATCATATTTGAATCATATATTAATCTGGAATTGAAGAAAAAGAGTTGACGAAATCATGAAAAATCTATATAATTTCTTCAATAAATGACAATATAAGAAAAAGGAGAGAGATTATGGCATATTTTTTTGAAGAACCATCACATACTTTTAATGAATATTTATTGGTACCAGGATACTCAAGTGCTCAGTGTCAACCAAAAAATGTCAGTTTAAAAACACCATTAGTAAAATTTAAAAAAGGTGAAGAACCTGCATTATCGTTAAACATCCCACTTGTATCAGCAATCATGCAATCTGTATCTAATGATACAATGGCTATTGCTTTAGCAAGAGAAGGTGGAGTTTCATTTATATATGGATCACAAACTGTTGAAGCACAGGCTGAAATGGTTAGAAAAGTGAAAAATTATAAAGCTGGATTTGTTCCAAGTGATTCAAATATTGCTCCTAATCAGACTTTGAAGGATGTTATTGCGTTAAAAGAAAAAACTGGACATTCAACTATGGCTGTGACTGAAGATGGAACACAAAATGGAAAATTAGTTGGAATTGTAACAGGAAGAGATTATCGTATTTCACGTATGTCTTTAGATACAAAAGTATCTGAGTTTATGACACCATTTGATAAATTGATTACTGCTAAAAGTGGTGTTTCATTGAAAGAAGCTAATGATATTATCTGGGATAATAAGTTGAATGCTTTACCAATTATTGATGATAATCAGAAATTAGAATATTTTGTATTTAGAAAAGATTATGAATCAAGAAAATCTAATCCTAATGAATTATTAGATGCATCTAAGAGATATGTTGTTGGTGCAGGTATCAATACAAGAGATTATGCAACACGTGTTCCTGCGTTAGTAGAAGCTGGAGCAGATGTATTATGTATTGATTCTAGTGAAGGATTCAGTGAATGGCAAAAATTAACAATTGAATGGATCAGAGAACATTATGGTGATAGTGTAAAAGTTGGTGCTGGAAATGTTGTTGATGCTGAAGGATTTAGATTTTTAGCTGAATGTGGTGCTGATTTCGTTAAAGTTGGAATCGGTGGAGGTTCTATTTGTATTACACGTGAACAAAAAGGAATTGGTAGAGGACAAGCAACTGCAACTATTGAAGTTGCTAAAGCTAGAGATGAATATTTTAAAGAAACTGGAATTTATGTTCCTATCTGTAGTGATGGTGGAATTGTTCATGACTATCATATGACATTAGCTTTAGCAATGGGATCAGATTTTATCATGTTAGGAAGATATTTCTCTCGTTTTGATGAATCACCTACAAATAAAGTCAATATCAATGGACAGTATATGAAAGAATACTGGGGTGAAGGTAGCGCTCGTGCACGTAACTGGCAACGTTATGATTTAGGTGGAGATGCCAAACTTTCATTTGAAGAAGGTGTTGATTCTTATGTACCATATGCAGGTCCATTAAAAGATAATGTTGGTTTAACACTTGCCAAAATTAAATCAACTATGTGTAACTGTGGTGCTTTAACAATTCCTGAATTACAGGAAAAAGCCAAAATCACTCTCGTTTCTTCAACAAGTATTGTTGAAGGTGGAGCACATGATGTTGTGTTGAAAGATTCAACACCATCACATAATCAATAAGATACTTCATTTGAAGTATCTTTTTTTATCATGTTTATGATTATTGATTAAGGGAATTCACGTACTCACTGGTTAATATTTGATGAATATATTAAAAAATTGTGGTAATTAAGGAGATTTATCATATAGTATATAGAGGTGGGTTTATGAGTCATAATATTAGAGAGATCTATACAAAAGCGATTGTGGCTAAAGGCAAAAAATTATCTAGGAATACTTACAATTTTACTTTGAGTCATTTACCTGATGATATACTGGGGTGCTGGATTACTAATCATCACTATGAAGCCGCTATTAAAAATAAGATTCCTAAAATTGTTGGTACTTTTGATATTCACATCTGGTACAGTTATCGTGATGAAATGGATTCAATTGTAGAAAAACATCAGGTCACTTATATTGACGACATGCAGGTTACTAAAAAGGAAGATCGTGAATTTGAAAATAGTGATCAGGTCAAAGGGAGATGTTTAGAAAAACCAAAATGTTTATCGGCTACGCATGCATCAAAAGAAGTGACAATTGAAATTGAAAAAGAAATGCAAATTGAAATTAGTGGAGAAACATGTATTAAAGTAGAAGTGAAAGATGAAGAAGAAATTTGGGATGATTTAGAAGATATTGAAATCAATCCACATTTTATTAAAGGCTAGTATAGGAAGATGCTTTTTGCATCTTTTTTTTGTATGGAATCTTTTCTTTATTTTACAAAATATGCTATAATGTGGAAGTTATAAAGGAGGAATATTATGAAGCAAAAATATTCACCAATGATGATGCAATACTTGGAAATTAAAGAACAGAATCAAGATGCTATAGTGATGTTTCGTTTAGGTGATTTCTATGAAATGTTTTTTGATGATGCTATTGTTGTATCTAAAGCATTGGATTTAGCTTTGACTGGAAAAAATGCTGGGGTTAAAGAAAGAGTTCCTATGTGTGGAGTTCCTTTTCACTCAGTCAGTGGCTATATTCAAAAACTTATTGATTTAGGACATAAAGTAGCAATTGTAGAACAATTATCTGAACCTGGAAAAAAAGGTATTGTCAAACGTGGCGTTGTTCAAATTATTACTCCTGGAACGATTATGGATACGTCTTTAAATGAAAAAAGAAATAATTATATTGGGGCTTTAGGTATTTTTGATTTTAACTATACTTTGGCTTATTGTGATATTTCAACAGGTGAATTCTATGTTGTCAATATTGATAAAAAGGAACATGTTCTTAAAAACTATATTGATTCTTTAGGGTTGAAAGAAATTGTTGTTCAAGATGATTGGACAATGGATGGTTTATTTATTTCACATTTTGATAATGATAAATTTAATGAAAACTATAAAAAAATCTTTGATTCAATAACTGATCTCAAACAAATCAAAATATGCTCTTTATTATTAAATTATATGTTGGATACTCAAAAAAGAGAGTTAGAACATATACAAAAAATTCAGGAAGTTAAAACTGAAGATTATATTTATATGGATTCTTATACAAAGAAGTCATTAGAATTAATAAAGAATTTAAATAATGAAAGTTATGGGACTTTGCAATGGTTATTAGATGATACAAAATCAGCAATGGGTGGTCGTTTATTAAGACAGTGGATTGAAAGACCATTGGTTAATCAGGAAAAAATTGAAAAACGTATGGATATCATTGAAATATTAATTGATAATTTCATTGAACGTGAAACTATTAAAGATATTATTAATGATGTATATGATTTGGAAAAATTAGCTGGACGTATTGCTTTTGGAAATGTTAACGCCAGAGATTTAAAATGGATTGCTTCTTCTTTAAAGGTAATACCAGAATTGAAGCATCAGCTTTTATCATTAGATCATCCTTATACGCATGAATTGGCGAATCAACTCATAGATTTATCACATTTAACACAGACCATTGATGAGGCCATTATTGATAATCCTCCATTGACATTAAAAGAAGGTGGATTGATTCGCTCAGGTTATAATCAGGAATTAGATGAATTGAGATATATTCGTGAAAATGGAAAACAATGGTTAAGTGAATTTGAAGCTAAAGAAAGAGAAAAAACAGGCATCAAAGGATTAAGAATAGGTTATAACCGTGTTTTTGGTTATTATATTGAAGTCACAAAAAGTTATTTACCAATGATTAAAGATGAGTTTGAATATACACGTAAACAAAGTATTTCTAATGCTGAACGTTTTGTGACACCAGAGCTTAAAGAAATGGAAGCTAAGATTTTAAGTGCTAATGATAAAATTGTTGCGCTAGAATATGAAATTTTTGTACAAATGCGAGAATATATTAAAAAAGATGTCCATTTGATTCAAGATGTTGCCGCAGTAATTGCACAAATTGATGTCTATCAATCCTTGGCCTCAAAAGCAAGTGCATATGGATATGTCAGACCAACTTTTAATCAAAATCATACTTTAAATATTATCAATGGCAGACATGCAGTGATAGAACAAGTTATCTCTCGACAAAATTATGTACCTAATGATATTCATATTCCTGAAGATCAATCTATTCTATTGATTACAGGACCTAATATGGGTGGTAAATCTACGTATATGCGACAAATTGCATTAAGTGTGATTATGGCACAAATTGGTTCTTTTGTTCCAGCAGATGAAGCGAATATGCCTATCTTTGATCAAATTTTTACCCGTATTGGTGCTAGTGATGATTTGATTTCTGGACAATCAACTTTCATGGTAGAAATGCTTGAAGCAAATAATGCTTTACGTTATGCAACCAAAGATTCATTAATTATTTTTGATGAAATTGGTCGTGGGACAGCAACTTTTGATGGTATGGCCATTGCTCAATCCATTATTGAATACATTGCGACATCTATACAATGTATAACTCTGTTTTCAACACATTATCATGAACTGACAATGATGGATGCATCTTTCCATATTCAAAATGTACATGCCAGTGCTTCAATAGAAGATGATCATATTGTTTTCCTTTATAAGATTAAACCAGGGAAAAGTCATCGTTCTTATGGTATTAATGTTGCTCAATTAGCGAAGTTACCAGAAGAAGTTATCCAACGCTCTCAAGTGATTTTAGAATCTTTAGAAAATAATAATATTGAAAAAGTTATTAGTGAAAAACAAGAACCTCAAATGATTACAAAAGAAAGTGCAGTGGAAAAAGCATTAGAACGTATTGATCCAATGTCATTATCTCCATTAGATGCTTTAAGTACATTAATTGAATTAAAAAAATTATTATAGTGAGGTGAGAAAATGGGGAAAATCAGACAATTAGATGATATTCTTTCTAATAAAATTGCGGCTGGGGAAGTTGTAGAAAGACCATCAAGTGTCGTCAAAGAACTGGTTGAAAATAGTATTGATGCCGGTGCTTCAAAAATTGATATATTCATTGAAGATGGTGGTATGCAAAAAATAAAAGTTTGTGATAACGGAGAAGGCATGGAAGCAGTGGATGCACGTTTGTGTTTTTCTAGGCATGCGACAAGTAAAATTAAAGATGATCAAGATTTATTCAATATTATGACATTAGGTTTTAGAGGAGAAGCTATTCCTTCTATCGCCTCAGTCAGTCGCTTTGATTTAAGAACTTCAACGGGCTTGCAGGGAACATCTATTGTTTATGAATTTGGTAAGTATCAGCAAGAGGAAGTTTGCGACTTGCCTAAAGGGACACAAATCACTGTCACGAAACTCTTTCAAAATGTTCCTGCCAGATTAAAATATTTAAAATCTGTTAATAGTGAATTTGCGGCTATTCATCAATATGTAGAACGTATGGCATTGGCTTATCCTAAAATAGCTTTTCATCTTTATCATAATGATAAGGCTATTTTTCAAACGAATGGAAAAGGACAGCTCTTAGAGGTCATTGCTAATATGTATGGAATTGCAACAGCTAAAAATATGTTGCCATTGCATCTGCAGACTGATGAATTTCAAATAGATGGATATATCAGTAAAATAGATACATCACGTGCATCTAAAGCTAATATTATTACTTTGGTTAATCATCGTTATGTTAAAAATATCATGAGTATAGATGCTATTAATAATGCCTATCGTTCTTATTTGGCTGATAATCGTTACCCTATTGCTGTTGTCAATATTGAAGTTGATCCTTATTTGGTTGATGTCAATGTTCATCCATCTAAATTAGAAGTTCGTTTTTCTAAAGAATATGAATTAAGAGATTTAATTTATAATGGTGTCAGTGAAACATTGAGACAGGTCGATTTAACATATGAAGCTAAAAATAAGCAAACAGAACGAGAAACTTTCAAACCACAATTAGATCAAATGACATTGCCAATTTCAGAAGAACCGCCAATTCAAGAAAAAACTTTATGGACTCAGTCAGCTGTTTTAAAAGACAATCATAGTGTTGAAGAACCTGTTTTAACATATCAAAGTCAAGAGGTACAACAGGATGTTATCATACCTGAAAATCCACAACCTGTGATGAAGGAAGAAAAAATAAAACCTATAAAGGAAAAAATATATGCGAAAGTACAGATTCATGGAACTTATTTGATTGGTGAAAATGAAAAAGGAATGTATTTGGTTGATCAGCATGCTGCTCAAGAAAGAATTAATTATGAATATTATAAAGATAAATTTGCCAATCTTGATTTGACAATGCAACCATTGATTGTTCCATTACAATTTGAATATCCAATGAGTGAATTTCTTATTTTAGAAGAAAGAAAAGAGATGCTAGAAAAAGTAGGTATTCATTTAGAAGTATTTGGGCAACATGGTTATATTGTAAGAAGTTTACCACTATGGATGAAAAAAATTGATGAGAATGTATTTGTAGATGAAATGATTCAAGAAGTTTTGCATAAAAATCATTTAGATGTTGTTGCCTTGCAAGATCATGCGATTGCAACACTTAGCTGTAAAGCATCATTAAAAGCGAATACGTATTTATCACAAGCGGATATGCAGACTATTTTTGATAATCTTATGCGATGTGATAATCCATATGTTTGTCCACATGGTAGACCAACAATTATTTTTTACAGTAGTTATGAATTAGAAAAATTATTTAAGAGGGTGGTTTAATGCGTAAAAGTATTTTTCGTTTAGTCTTAGAATTTCTTTTAGGTGGTGCTGTTATTATGCTTACAACATATCTATTTCCAGAAGTGTATGTGAAAAACTTTGGTGTTGCTTGTTTGATTGCTATTGTTTTAGCTTTGTTAAATACGTTTATTAAACCTCTATTAACTTTTATAGCTTTTCCTATCACATTATTAACTTTAGGATTGTTTCAGTTGATTATTAATGGTTTTGTATTAGAAATAGCTGAAATGATTTTGGCTCCAGATTTTTATATTCCTTCTTTTGGTCTCACAATTATTATATCGGTTATCATCTCTATTTTATATAGTTTACTGGGAATTGGTAAAATCAATGAATAAAGTGATTGTTGTTGTAGGACCAACAGGTGTAGGAAAAACAAGAATGGGAGTTGCTTTAGCAAAATATTTCAATGGTGAAGTGATTAGTGGAGATTCCATGCAAATCTATAAAGGAATGGATATTGGTACGGCTAAAGTGACTCATGAAGAAATGCAGGGAATTGTTCATCATTGTATTGATATGTTAGAGCCGGATGCTTATTATAGTGTGAAAGATTTTCAAACTCAGGTTAGAAAAACGATTGATGAAATTGTCCAAAGAGGAAAAATGCCTATTATTGTTGGGGGGACTGGTCTTTATATTAAAGCGGCCTTATATGATTATACTTTTAATGATACAGAAGACCATCATGAATTCTTTAGAAAAAAATATGCTCATTATAGTCACGAAGAACTCTATGAATATTTAAAATCAATAGATCCTAAGAGTGCTATGGAGCTTCATCCACATAATCGTCAACGTGTTTTACGTGCTATTGAAATATATGAGCAGACTGGTCAAAGAAAAAGTGAAATTATTGATGCTCAACAACATATTTGTTTATATGATGCCTATTTTGTTGGCTTGACTATGGAAAGAGAAAGCCTATATGAAAGAATTAATCAACGTGTTGAATCTATGAAGCAACAAGGATTAGAACAGGAAGTTTATCAATTATATCAAACTGGATTGACAAGGGAAAATCAAAGTATGAAAGGTATTGGATATAAAGAATGGTTTGATTATTTTGATCAATTGATTAGTCGTGAGGAAGTGTATGAAAATATCAAAAAACATTCACGACAATATGCCAAAAGGCAATATACATGGTTTAGAAACCAATTTCCTGTTCACTGGTATGATGTGGATTTAGATTGTTTTGATCATACGATTCAATCAGTGTGTGAACAAATCAATAAATGGACTCTTGTATGAGTCCATCTTTTTATATGATAAAATTTAACTTCAGTTAAATGTTGGTAATTGATTTTAACCCCATAAAAACGGCTATGTTAACCCAAAAAGATGCAGAATTTGAAATTTATGATTTTAACACTGTTTTTTGGTGGTTAAAAGTTATTCTTCCTATGCAGAGGCATTATCAAATATGATAC
>NZ_NFLY01000067.1:0-8628 GCF_002161155.1 Massilimicrobiota sp. An105 | reverse complement strand
ATGGAATCAATAATATCATTAAACATTTTATCAGTCATAATATCTTCACCTCGATATAAGTATAGCACTGATGAAAATATCATGTTTTATTTTAAAGGGCTTTAACACCGTTTTTATGGGGTTAAAATCAATTACCAACATTTAACTGAAGTTAAATTTATCATGAAAATAAACATTTTTTGTTTTACGCATCGACATTGATTTTTCACTAGGATATGACTATAATGAATAGAGACATTGAAAGGAGTTCAAAGTATGGAAATAACAAAAGATATCAGATATGTAGGTGTTAATGACCATCATATTGATTTATTTGAAGGACAATACGTTGTCCCAAATGGTATGGCTTATAATTCTTATGTGATTTTAGATGAAAAGATTGCGATAATGGATACTGTAGATATTCATTTTACACATGAATGGCTAGATAATATTGATGAAGTTTTACAAGGGCGTCAGCCTGATTATTTAATTATCCAACATATGGAACCTGACCATTCTGCTAATATCTTAAACTTTATGAAAGTTTACCCTAACACAACATTAGTGGGGAATGCTAAAACATTTATGATGATAGAACAGTTCTTCGCTTTAGATGAAAATTATCAAAGATTAGTTGTGAAAAATGGTGAAGAATTATGTTTAGGTCAACATACATTATCATTTGTATTTGCACCAATGGTGCATTGGCCTGAAGTGATGATGACCTATGATCAAAAGGATAAGATTTTATTTTCAGCAGATGGATTTGGAAAATTTGGAGCTAACGATGTTAAAGAAGACTGGGATGATGAAGCACGTCGTTACTACATTGGTATTGTTGGAAAATATGGTGCACAAGTCCAGGCAGTGCTTAAAAAAGCTGCAACTTTAGATATTCAAATGATCTGTCCATTGCATGGACCTGTTTTAAAAGACAATCTATCACACTATTTAAATCTTTATCAGACTTGGTCATCTTATAGTGTCGAAACAGATGGTGTTATGATTGCTTATAATTCTATTTATGGACATACTCAAAAAGCAGTTGATTTATTGGCATCAAAATTAACAGAAAAAGGATGTCCAAAGGTTGTTGTGCATGATTTAGCACGTGATGATATGGCTTTATGTGTAAGCGATGCTTTTCGATATGGTAAGCTTGTTTTAGCTTCAGTGACTTATAATGCAGATGTTTTCCCATTCATGAAAGAATTCATTCATCATTTAACGGAAAGAAATTTCCAAAATCGTACAATCGCATTAATAGAAAATGGATCATGGGCTCCAATGGCTTGTAAAGTCATGAAAGGCATGTTAGAAAATTGTAAAAACATAACTTGGGCTGAAAATCATGTCACTGTTAAATCAGCATTAAATAGTGAAAGTCAAGAAGCCATTGACCAATTAGCGGATGAATTATGTCGTGACTATATTGCCAAATCTAATGATAAAGCAAATAAACATGATATGAGTGCTTTATTTAAAATTGGTTATGGACTTTATGTTGTGACAAGTCATGATGGTAAACAAGATAACGGATTAATTGTTAATACTGTCACACAGGTCAGTGATAATCCAAATCGTGTTGCGGTGAATATTAATAAACAAAATTATTCACATCATGTCATTAAACAAACGGGAAAAATGAATGTCAACTGTTTATCTGTTGATGCTCCATTTAGTATTTTTGAAAGATTTGGTTTCCAAAGTGGTCGTACAGTTAATAAATTCGATGGTTTTGAACCATTATATGCTGATAACGGTTTAGCTTTCTTACCTCGTTATATTAATGCTTTTATGTCACTTGAAGTTGAAGAATATGTAGACTTACAGACACATGGTATGTTTATATGTAAAGTAACAGAAGCGCGTGTCATTTCTGATTTAGATACAATGACTTATACATATTATCAAAATCATGTCAAACCAAAACCTCAAACAGAAGGCAAAAAAGGATTTGTATGTAAAATCTGTGGTTACATTTATGAAGGAGATGTTCTTCCAGAAGACTACATCTGTCCATTATGTAAACATGGTGCTATTGATTTTGAACCAATTCAATAAAAATGCAAAACGAATGATTTATACAATCATTCGTTTTTTTGTGCCGTATCCTGTATGATTTGTCCATCTTCAATACGTAAAATACGATCAGCTACATTAGCTATTATTTCATTTGTCGACTGTCTTTTAAAGTTTACTATTTCCACTTTTTGTCTTTCAAATCATGTCCCTTTTGCTTTTTATCAAAATGAAAGAGAGATTCTATTTATAAATCTCTCTTCTATGTCCAATATTAATAACAAGAATGATGAGCTTATCATCTTCTATGTCACATAAAATACGATAATGCCCCACTCTATATCTCCATTGGTTTTTTAGATTCCCTTTTAATCCCTTTCCATGTGCTCGTGGATCAGTACAACCAACAAGATTTTTTGTTATCCACCTCATAATCATAACTTGCGTATATCGATCCATTTTCTTAATTTGCTTCTGAGCAGCTTTTGAATATTCAACTTTGTAGTTCATAAGCCAAGTTCCTTCATAAAATTTTCATGTGATATTGTTTCAGGGTCTTTCAAATATTCTTCATATGCTTGTTGGGCAATCGCTATATCGTATTCTTCCTCAATTTTTTCCAACAATGCAGTTTTCATTGCTTCACTTAAAGAAATCCCATGAAAATTAGCATAGCTCTTGAACAGTTTCTCTTCCTCTGCATTTAGTCTGATTGAAAAGCTCATAAGAATCACCTCTTTCTGTAATACATTGTACTACACAAATACTATGCTGTCAATTTTATTATATACATTTTTTGGGACCTCATTACATATCTTGCCTAATAAAAGTTACAACTTCACAAAAATATTCAATCATTTGGACGACCACTATTATTTTTATAACTTTCATCAATATAACATCATCCTATACCACAATTCAAATATGAAATCCTATTAAAAAGGCATAAACCTAAGAGTATATCTTAAGTTTATGCCAATGGATGAGAAATACTCATCTTAATCTACCATGACAACAGCACCTTTATATTCATCTTCTACAAATTGTTTTATTTCATCAGATTTTAAGACTTCAATCAATGCTTTAATCTTTTCATCATTTTCATGACCTTCTTGTACTGCAACAATATTCACATATGGATTATCAGCATCTACTGTTTCAATAATTAACGCATCTTCTGTTGGATTTAATCCAGCCTGCAGGGCATAGTTTCCATTAATCGCAACTAAATCTCCTTGATTATTTTGATAAGCAGTTGCAAGTAATTCTGGTTTAATTTCTTCAAATGATAAATTCTTTGGATTAGATACAATATCCTCTGTTGTTGCTTCAAGACGTTCGACATCATCACTTAATTCAATCACTCCAGCATCTTCTAGAATTCCAAGAATTCTTCCATGGTCAGCTACAGAGTTAGAAATAATCACTTCCCCATTTTCAGGAATATCTTTAATATCTTTTATTGTCTGAGAATAAAATCCAAATGGCTCTAAATGAATACCAGCTTCCTCTACAATTTTATATCCATGTTCACTAAGTTCACCTTCAAAGAATGGACGATGTTGGAAATAGTTAGCATCTACTTCTCCTGCATCTAAAGCTTTGTTGAAAATATAATAATCATCCAACACTTTAATTTCTAAATCAATGTCATATTTTTCTTTCAATATAGGTTTAGCTTCCTCTAAGATTTTAGAATGAGGATCTAATGTTGCAGAAACAGTTAATGTTTTTTCGTCACTCGCTGTGTTTCCACCTCCACAACCTGTTAATCCAATAGCTAAAAATAATGCACAAATTCCAATAAATAATTTTTTCATATGTTTTCCTCCCTATCTCTTATCAATTCTTTTCACAATCAAATCACCAATAATCTGTATAATAAAGACAATCACTAAAACAAAGAATGTTGCTGTATACATAACTGGCATATTTTGTCTAGCATATCCATACATATAGGCTAAGTTTCCAAGTCCTCCAGATCCAATACATCCTGCCATAGCTGTATAACCTACCAAAGAAATAGCCATAACAGTCATACTTGAAATTAATGCTGGTTTAGCTTCAGGTATAAGAACCTTTGTAATAATCTGCCAGGAACTTGCCCCCATAGCCTTGCTGGCTTCAATTGTTCCTTTATCAATCTCACTTAAAGCTATCATACACATTCTTGCATAGAAAGGTGCACTTGATAGAATCAGTGCTGGTAAAGCGCCTTTGACTCCTAACATTGTTCCCATGATTTTAATTGTAAACTGTAGAAGCAGGAATATTAAAATAATAAATGGGATAGCTCTAAAAAGATTAATAATAAAATCTAAAATGCGATGAATAACTTTATGAGGATAAAGTCCGTCTTCTTTTGTGATATAAAGGATGATTCCTAAAACAAACCCTAATATAACAGCAATCATTAAAGAAATCACTGTCATCAATAATGTTTCCTGGATGGCAACATACATAGCATCCCAGTCAATTTGACTTAAAAATTCACTCATCTTAAATCACCTCCACAATAACCTGATAGTCTTTAAATTTTTGAATGACATCTTCATAATCCTGTTGTGTTCCACCTATGACATTGACAATCAATACTCCAAAAGAACTATCAATTGTATTTGTGAGGTTTCCTGAAACAATACTTAAATCTAATTTTGTTTCTTTAATGACACGAGAAACAATAGGTTGTCTGGAAATATCTTCATCAAATGTTAATCTTAATAAAATACCATCTGGATAAATCTGTTTAAGATTTTCATTTTGCTTATCATCATCAATCTTACTTGATATATCTCTGACAAAACGTTTGGTAATGTGATGATGAGGATGTTCAAAGATATCTTTGACACGACCTGTTTCTACAACTTTCCCTTCACTCATAACAGCGATACGATGACAGATTTTTTGTACGACTTCCATCTGATGTGTAATCATGACAATCGTAATCCCGAGTTTTTGATTGATATCTTTTAATAAATCTAAAATCTGTTCCGTTGTATCAGGGTCCAATGCACTGGTTGCTTCATCACATAACAGAATACTTGGATCATTGGCCAATGCTCTTGCGATACCTACACGTTGTTTCTGTCCACCAGATAATTCACTTGGATAAGCATTTTCACGTCCCTGCAATCCAACCAGTTCAATTAATTCTTTTGCTTTTTGAACACGTTTGCTTTTTTCAACACCAGCAATCTCTAATGGCAATTCAATATTTTTTTGTACTGTTCTTGACCACAATAAATTAAAATGTTGAAAAATCATTCCCATCTCTGTTCTTTTCTTTCTTAAATCTTTAGCATTGTATAATGAAATATCTTCACCATCAATAAAGACTTCTCCACTTGTCTGTTTTTCAAGCTGATTAATAATACGAACAAGTGTTGACTTCCCAGCACCACTATATCCAATAACCCCAAAGATTTCACCATTCTGGATTGTCAAATTAACATCCTGACAGGCATGAATATCTCCTTTAGGTGTATGGAAAACTTTTTGAATATGTTTTAATTCAATCATGAAATCCCTCCTATAAATAAAAAAACTCGTCCCGCTAAGGACGAGTATATAACCCGTGTTACCACCTTAATTCATCGTTACATCACTATAACAATCTCTTCGAGTACCAACATACTCTAGTACGATAACGGGTACACCCGCCATTAGCTAAATCATTCACTAATGAAACTCCAAGACCATCTTCATTTATGCCTCAATATTCTTTTCCACCAACCAAGAACTCTCTATCAAATCATCATAAACTACTCTTCTCTTCACTGTTGTTAATAATATATTATCTTGTCTATAAACATTTGTCAAACACTTTTTATAAAAATGCATGATCTATCTGTATCACACAAAAATAGTGTGAATTGATTTGTTGAATCGCTTCTGTGATTTTTTGCTTCAACTCCTGATGTGAAATTTCATCATCAGCAGGCAATAAAACATCAAAAATGAGATTAATATGTGTTGGTCCTTTGACCAGTCGAAAATCATGAATACTATAGTTTGGATTCAATGCCTGAACAATATTTTGAACTTCCTGTTTTAACTGATTTGTAAGTTCATCCATTGTATCAATAGGATCCATATGGATTGTTGTTAAAATATTAAACTTTTCTAATAAATCTCTTTCAATAACATCAATCTGATCATGAGCAGTCATGATATCTTCATGACAATCCACTTCAGCATGAAAAGTCATATATTGACGTCCAGGCCCATAATCATGCAACATAAAATCATGAATACCTAAAACCTGATCAAATGATAGAACATACTCATAGATGTCATTAACCAGTTCTTTATCAGGCGCTTTTCCTAATAATGGATCAACAGTATCCTTAAAAATATCAATTCCTGACTTAAACACAACAATGGAAACAATAACCCCAATTATTCCATCCACAGGAAATGAGGTTACTAAACTTAAACATAAAGAAACCAAGGTTGCAAGAGTTGCACAGACATCATTTAAACTATCTTGTGAAGCTGCTTTTAAAGATGTGGAATCAATGATTTTTCCAGCTTTTCTATTAAAAGAAGCCATCCATAATTTGATAAAAATAGATACCACCAAAACAATGAGGGCACCCCATGTAAAAAGAAGGGCTTCAGGTTTGATAATTTTCATCACTGATTCTTTAAAAGAGGAAAACGCTACTAATAAAATTAAAAAAGAAATGATTAATCCTGCAATATATTCATAACGACCATGTCCATAAGGATGGTCACTATCAGGATGTTTTCCTGCTAATTTAAAACCAAAAAGCGTTGCTAAATTGCTCCCCATATCTGATAGATTGTTAAATCCATCAGCCTGAATAGCTACTGAATGTGTCATAAATCCAAATAATAATTTAAAGATGACCATGACACAGTTACATATAATAGAAAGAACACTACATAGTGTTCCATACTTTTCTCTTATTTCAGGTGCTTGTGTATCTTGATAATTTGGAATTGTTTTTTTAACAATCAAATCAAACATAATAACCTCCTAAAAGATATTAGAAATTTTTTTCAAATAAATATTTCTAACTTTTCTTTGAGCAAGTCCACAATCTTCTAATTCTTGAATATAACCATCAATTTTTTGCTGATCAACATTTTTATGAGCTAAGTCTTTTAAAACTTCAATCATTTGAGGATGATCATCTTTAATATAAGCAAATCCATCATAATCATATAACGGTGTTTTCAACATAACATTCAAACATGCAACATAAGCCCATTTGACTTCCAAACGGACAAGTTTGTATTGCATTGTATCAAACAATGCATTTGGCATATAATATTTATCTTCATGATTTTTTAAATCCTTTATATCATTTTTATCATAACAGATCATTTTTATTCCTCCCTCTATGTTTTTTCATTATAACATAGAATATGACGATTTGGTAAATAATATTATGATTTTCTTATCAATGACACACAAAAGATTTATCATATTCTTTGCTTTTTTAGCCTATACTTTCTATAATGAGGACAATAAAAAGGAGGTTTTCAGATATGAAAATTTATCACAGTATTCAAGAGATGGTAGGACAAACACCTATTCTACAATTACATCATATAGAAAAGCAGGAACAAACTCAGGCCCATTTATTCGCCAAGCTGGAATATTATAATCCTGCTGGCAGTGTCAAAGATCGTGTTGCAAGAGGTATGTTATTAGATGCTTTAGAATCTGGAAAACTACAACCTGGTGCAACAATTATAGAACCAACAAGTGGTAATACGGGTATTGGATTATGTGCCATTGGTACGGCTTTAGGTTTTGAAGTCATTATCGTAATGCCTGATACAATGAGTGAAGAAAGAAGAAAACTCATGAAAGCATTCGGTGCCAAGCTTGTTTTAACACCAGGTCAAGAAGGAATGACTGGAGCCATTAATAAAGCTAAAGCTTTAGCAAAAGACATTCCTCAAAGCTTCATTCCTAGTCAGTTTACCAATCCAAGCAATCCAAAAGCTCATTATCTATCAACTGGTCCAGAAATTAATGAACAGATGGATGGAAAAGTAGATATCTTTGTTGCTGGTGTTGGAACTGGTGGGACAATCAGTGGGGTTGGACAATATTTAAAAGAAAAGAATCCACAGGTACAAATCATTGCGGTAGAACCAAAAGATTCTCCACTCCTTTCAAATGGACAAACGGGCCCTCATCAGCTTCAAGGTATTGGTGCAAACTTTGTTCCTGAAACTTTAGATACACATATTTATGATCAGATAATAACTGTTTCTACTGATGAAGCTTTTGAAGCTGCTAGACAGCTTGCTCAAAAAGAAGGAATTCTCACTGGTATTTCTTCAGGTGCTGCTTTATATGCTGCTAAAACTTTAGCCAAACATCCTGAAAACAAAGATAAGAATATTGTTGTTTTATTACCTGATGGTGGCGATCGTTATTTATCAACAGCATTATATGAATAAAAAAGGGAAGTTATTTCAAAACTATGAAATAACTTTTTCTTTTCAATCAAAACTACCCTTAAAAAGGGTAGTTTGTTCTGAGGCTATAAGCCTCGCTTACCTGCTCGCGTCTCAAGGCGCTGCTTTCACTTCGTTCAAGCTTACCGCTTTTGACTCTCGCTGTCCCTCAAAGGGACTTTT
>NZ_NFLY01000066.1:0-9191 GCF_002161155.1 Massilimicrobiota sp. An105 | reverse complement strand
GATCATGAACTCCATGTGTGAGCTAAGATATAGTGACTTTACAAATGAATTTTCATTTAAGACCATATAATCAATATATTTTAAATATAGTTACCAACATTTATCTAGGGTTAGATTATCCTGAAAAAAAGAAAAATGTCAAAATAATGCGTATATAGATAAGTGAAGGGTTCCTGATTATCATTCCTTAAATATCTAGGAGATTGAAACTATAAAAAATAAAAGGAGGAATAATCAAAATGAATCAGGAATATCTTGAGTTTGTGAAAGCATTAAGACCTATTGATGATATCTTTATGAAAGTCATCTTCAATGATCAACACTGCATTGAATTATTATTCAATATCATTTTTGAAGAAGATATTTCCATTACAGAATGGCATATTCAGGATGAATACAGAAATCTTCATGGTAGAACAGTCATTATGGATATAGTAGCTTCAACAGAGAATGGGAATATTATTGATGTGGAAATGGAAAGAAGTCTAAAGAATGCTTCACCTTTAAGAGCGAGGTTTCATGCCAGTATATTGGATAGCAGTCTGTCATATGTCAATGAGAAATGGGAAAAGTTGCCTGAAATTTATGTTATTTTCATATGTGAAAAAGATGTTCTAGAAACAAACAGATTGAAAAATCATATACAGAGGCATGGAGAAGATGGAGAAGCATTTAAAGATAAGGTACATATCATTTATATGAATGCCACCAAGGAAGATGAAACACCCTTAGGGAAGCTGATGCATGATTTAAGATGTGAAAATCATGAAGACATGTATGATGAAGTCTTGAAAGAAAGAGTCAGATATTTTAAACAAAAAGAAGGAGGAAAGAAAATTATGTGTGATATGATGGAAAAATGAGAAAAACGAGGTGAAATGAAAAGTCTTATTCAAATTCTGTTGAAGAAATTTCCAGGCATGAATTTTGAATGGGTCAAGGAGTGCAATGAACAGCAGATAGAGAAAATTCAAGATCATATCTTAATGAATATCAGCTATGAAGAATTTTATAAGTTGGTACTTCATGATAAATAATAGAATGTAATAAAAAAATAGAGAAGTTCTATGATAAGCAGTTATAGCTTATATCATAGAACTTTTTGAATAGGGATAAAAAAGAATCTCTGTGTTGATTTCGATAAAATTGTCTTTATTTGTCAGGAATTATGATATACTAAAACAAAGGAAGGTGAGGCAAATGCTTTGTTATTATGCTGTGTTTCCAACAAAAAATTTAAATCAAGATATATTAATAGGTTTTTTATGGGATTGGCTGGAACATTCTAAAAATAAAATGGAAGGATTATATATAGAAAAAACTTTTCCATTTGAATATGAAGTGGATCATAAACATTTAAAGCTTCAGATCTTTGATGAAAAATATTTTACGATTTATTTTTCTACACAGGATAATGATAAAAATACACATTTTATAGTAGAAGTGATATATGATATGTTAGAAGAAAAAATACATTTGCTTTTTTCTAAAGAAACATCTCATGATTCACGTTATATATCAGCTGTATCTATTCCTGTTTTGTTTAAAAACATATTGGTATCGCCCTATATAAAAAGTGATATTTATCCACTTTCTTATAAAGCACATCATGTTAAAGATATTGAAGCTATGAAAGTTCAGGAACACCAGTTACCGATTCTTTACATGCATACCACATATATAGATGCAAATCTTCTTGCAAGAAAGATGCTGGGCTTAGCGCATGTCTGTTATTGTAAAAATCAAAAAGAAGAAGGATATATTGAAATAATTGATGATTATGAAAGCCGTATATTTCAATTGAATAAAAAACGTCAAAGTTTATATCAGATTTATGAATTAAATGAACTGTTGAGAAATGAAATCATTAAAAAATATAAAAATCATATGCCTTCTTATGAACAGCTTTATCAAAATCAGATTCTTCATCAACAAAATATGACAATGAAAAATGCTTATGACTATCAAGAAGAATTTAAAAAAGAAATCAAACGTCAACAAATTGAAGTGGATGAACTGAAAGATATATATCATATGTTAATGGAAGAAAAACAAAAGGCCCAAAAACAAAATCAAAAATTAATGCAGGTGGGACAATATCATGATGCTTTGATATATGTGGATCATATGGACAAAATAGCAAGCTATCATGATTGTCTTCTTCAGTATATTCAACATAAAGCTCATGATTTAGAAACAACACAGGAAATTTATCGCCGTCTGGATATTTTAAATGCAATTTTAAAAAAGAATGGAGATTCAATATGAAATCATTTTCAACTTATTTAAAACTCAAAGAAAAATGGACGATATCACAGTTTATAGATTCATTATTTGAAGTCTATGATATTCAATATGATAATCTCAATTTACAACAGAAAAGAATTATTGAAGATTATTTTGATATCTATCAGTATCCTCAAGATCAAAGTGTTGTGATTCATTTGTATCATCGTATGGAATACATATATAATGAAAAAGATGGTGGTTTGTGTATTCATAATGAGGGATATCAAAAAGGATATCGTTATATAGATTATTTATTAACACATCAATTGCTTCAAACGAGTAGAATTCCTATCAGTGATAGTCCTATAGCAATTGATAGGGATCATTGTCAACAAGTCATGCAATGGCTTGAAACTTATGAGAGTTTACCTATTGTTTATATTAATTATGAACAGGTTGTTGATCCTGATTATCTTGCCGGACAGTTAAGAGGAATAGCTCATGTTATGTATGAAACATCATATGATGTCTCTTTATGGATGAAAGAACATTGTCAGCTCATTCCTCCTCAAAGCCGAGTGATTTTCTATTATTTGAATCATGATTATAAGGCATATCGCTTCTTTAAAAAAGAATCCCAAGATCAACTGCAACAACGTATTCTTCATCATTTGAGTCTGTATTTAAAACAAAGACGGTATGGAACAAGTTATGATTTTCATAGTTTACAAAAAAGATATCTGGAAGAATTAAAAAATCATGCACAAGATTATGAAGAAGAAACGGTTTATCAGTTAGATCAGGAAATGGAAAAATTAGAGAATGAAAAAATCAAATATAGTGAATTAATCAGTCAATTAGAAAATGAAGTAGAATTATTGAAAATGCAAAATGAAATGTTAGAAGAACAAATGAGTCTACAAAATCAATATGGTCTTTTAAATAAAGGTGATATTCAGGAATATTATCAGGGAGAACAAAAAGATATTCTTTTAAATATGCTTGAAGATGATGTGAAAAAGAAAAATGTTGGAAATCTTGATATGAGTCTATTGGAAGATATTCTCCAACAAAATACGAAAGATGGCATTAGAGAGGAATATTTAAATTGTATTTTGAAAGCTTTAATTAGCAGTTATGATATATATAAATTAAAAAGTTATGGTATCACAATCAAAGATGAAAAAAACAAGCATCCTGTGGCTATGTTTTTTGATAATCCAAGATATCAATCTGCGCTTTCATCGACACCAAGTGATCAAAATGCCTGCCGACAGATTTACAGACAATTTAGAAAATACTTTTTTTAACAAAGAACGAAATATACTCGTTCTTTTTTATTGACAACGTCAATAAGAAAATGGGAAGTTGATTTAAGCTTGTTTTTTTAACCTTATTATATATAATTGAAAATAGAAACATCAATAAAGCAGGTGATGAGATGGATAGAAAAGATATTTTAAAAGTGATGGAAAATATTTATACTTCGCAAGAAGCGGCTGAATACTTAGGTATGTCTTATGAAGCTTTTTGTCAGATTGTCCAAAGTCAACAGATTCAACCTATTAAACAAAGTCATACAGTAATGTTATTTTTAAAAAGTGATTTAGATGATTATCGTCAAATGAGTCATTTACAAGAATCATTCAATATTAATCAAGTTTCTGTAAGAGATGCGATATTGTATTATACAATCCAGCAATATCTTGATGACAGTGATAAAAAAACATTGACTTTTATCCAACAGATCAAACAATTCTATCATTTTGATTTTCATGCAGGATTAAAAATAAATATTCCATTTTTAGCTTCTCAATTTCATATCACAGAACAAGAATTTTATAATAGCTATTTACAAATCAAAAAAGCTTTTACACAATTACCAGCCAATACTCACATTATAAAAAAAGGAGAAGACAAGTATCCTCAACAACTTGCTGATACAAAAGAGGCTCCACTATTTTTATTTGTCAATGGTCAAGTCAATTTACTGTATCAAAAGTCTATATGTGTTGTAGGAAGTCGAAAGGCATCTCCATATGCCATTGAACAGACAAAACAATTGGTGAAAACATTAGTGGATGATGGTTTTGTTGTGAATGCCGGTTTAGCAAAAGGAATTGATACGGTGGTGCATCAGACTGTTTTGCAAAACAAAGGACAAACAATAGCAGTCATTGGCACATCACTACATGAATATTATCCAAAGGAAAATCAGACCTTACAATTTACAATTGAAAAAGAAGGGTTGGTTGTTTCACAATATCCACCATGTCAGCATGTGAATAGATGGAATTTTCCAAAGCGTAATGCAACTATGAGTGGATTATCAATAGGGACTGTGATTATGGAAGCAAGTGAAAACAGTGGCACTTTGAAGCAGGCAGACTATGCTTTACGACAAGGCAGATATGTTTTTATACCTCAATATATTGTTGATGATTCATCTTTACAGTGGCCACAAAAATATATAGATAAAGGTGCATATGTATTTGAAACTTATGATGATATGATGAAGATCATTCAACATCAAAAACAGGAGGAATTTTAATATGTGGAAATGGACACAAATCAATCATTTAAAACTGATTATTCTTGATTGTGAGTCTTTAAATCAAAAATATATAGATTTTCCTTATCAGCATCTTTTGGGTGTTGATGTTTTGAAAATAGAATCACTTGACATTGATAAAAATATTGATTTAGATGCTTTGATTGCGAATTTCTTAATAATGGCACAGTGTCAATCCTATGAAGCAATTGTGATAAGTGGAGATATGACATGGTTAAAGAAAGTGATGAGTTATCGTATTGGAACTTTATTTGTTGGGCATCTTCAACAAAAAGATTTAAAATATATGCCGGATTTTGTGGTTGATTCAATTGATTCGTTAGTAGATGTATTATCAGAAAAAGACAAGGGATATAGTGGAGAAGTACTTACATTTGAAAATAAAAAAGGATCATTGTTGTCTTGTCAAACTGAGATTGTTAGTGATGATGGAAAAAAATATCTTACAGAGTTATATTTTGGAGGACGTTATTATCCAGAGAAGCATCAATATTTATTAGATGATGCATTATCATATATGATATTGAAATTTAAACATGAATATGTAGATATCATAGATATATTTTTTGATGAAGCAATTATGGATATACGTAAAAAAGAAAAAATAGATACTTTGACATATATACCACCTAAACCACAAGATATTGAAAAGAAAAGATTTCAAAGATTTTTGAGTTTAAAACTTGAACGCAATGCACAAGATGGATTGATGTTAAAAGATTTCTTGTCATGCCAATGTGATTTTTCACAAAAAGGAAATGATTTGGCTGAAAGAAGAAAAACTGTTAAAGGTGTTTTTCGTGTGAATGGGGATGTGAAAGGGAAAAATATTATTTTAATTGATGACGTTTTTTCTTCTGGTTCAACAATGATTGAAGCTATGAAAACATTGTATGAAGCAGGAGCAAATAAAGTGATTGCTTTAGCTATTGCAGTGAGTCAAATGACAGAATCCCCCTTTGCTTATCAAAAATTAGTTTGTTCATATTGTCAGGAACCGATGGAACTGATGTATTATAGAAAAACACATAAATTACTATTTGGATGTCCTCATTACTATTCACATCCTGATCAAAAAAGCATGATGAGTTTAAGATTAGGAATCTTTTGTTTAAAGAAGAGAAACAGATTATATGATGGAAGTTATGATATGATGAATAGGGAAGATTGTTGATGAACTGATCATAAGAAAAACACCAATGAGATAAAATCCTTATTGGTGTTTTTCTATATGACAAATATGTTTCTTTGTTTTCTTATCATAACTAATTCCGACAATCAGTAAGTTCTCTTTATATTTCTCTAATCCTTTTGGATATTTTTTCTCTTTGATCTGGTCGATTGCTGTTTTGACCTCTTGATTCCATTTCAGCTCTATAATCATAGCTGGTTTATCTTGATAAGGAATCAAAACAATATCAGCAAAGCCTTTTCCTGTAGGCATTTCTCTGATGATTGTATAATCATCCCTAGCTGTAATATATGCCAATGATAATGTGTAGGCTAAGGCGTTTTCATTATTGTAAGTCAGTATTGATGTGTTGAGATGGGCTTCTTCGATATATCTTGCGACAGCTTCTTCATCCTGTCTCCATGTTGCCTCTAAAAGTTCACGACTGTTTAATAGTGCTTTTGTCGATTCATGCCAGTTGGAACTTTTAATAGAATTCGCAAATGAGTCAATCACTTCTTTATTTGGAATATAGGCTTGTTTTTCTTTTTTTAGATATCCTAGATAACCAAGATGTATTAATAATGTAAGCACATCATCCTTGACTTCAAAAGTGCTCATATCATTCTGGAATGATGATGTTTGTACAGGAACATTTTCACCAGCTAACATTTTAATCACATCATCTTTGAGTCCGTCTTTATTGATGTCTATATAAAATTTTAAAGCTTCATAGGTTTCTGTAGAAGTCCAGTAATTGCCAAATTCTTTTCTAGTCAGAGACATGACGACTGATCTAGGTGAAAAAGTGGAAATCTCATCTGTAAGATGATATCCATCATACCATTGTTTCATTTCATCATAACTAACGTTAAATTGAATACAAAGATCTTGAACTTCAGCTTCAGTAAATCCCATAAATTCAGGTAATAATCCCGGATCAATCATAGAGATTTCTTCAAACATATTTAAGGCACTATGTGTTCCATATTTTTTAATAGGCAATATCCCTGTCATATAGGCTAATTCTACATAAGGTTTATCTTTCAATAGATTTCTTAAAAAGTCAAGATATTGTTTCTGTGCTTCTTTATCTTGCTTATATTCTCTAAAGATACAATCCCATTCATCTATAATAAAAATAAATTGATTCTTTGTGGATGCATAAATGTCTTCTAGCGATAATGAAAGATTTGTTTCATCAAAGAACGTGATTGAATACTCTTGTTTGAACTCATTTAGAATTCTCGCTGTTAATAGTTGGATCATTTTATCAATGTTGTGTGTGTTGCTTAAAAAACTTTGTATATTGATATGAATAACATGATGTTTGTTAAGATGTTTTAAATAATGATCAGTTTGACTGATTTTTAATGAATCAAAAATATATTGAGAATCACAGCCTTTAGAATAATAGGCAACAAGCATATTGGCATCTGTACTCTTTCCAAAACGTCTAGGTCTTGATACACATAACTTATTATCACCGGTACCTATTAATTGATTTGTATAGTTAATCAGTAATGATTTATCTACATATATAGGATTGTTGATTGCTTGTTGAAAACTATCATTTCTTGGATTGAGATATAATCCCATATATCTTCACCTGCTTTCTTTTCACTCATCATTATATCATTTATTTCATTGATATGCTATGACTATATATGTTGTAAATTGTTTATGGATTTGGTGATTTGTTGATATTTTAAGAATATAAATTCTATATTGTATGTAAAAGCTTTTGAAAAAAGATTATAGTGTTATAGAAAAAACACCAATAAGCATTATCTCTCATTGGTGTTTTTCAATATGACAAATATGTTTCTTTGTTTTCTTATCATAACTAATTCCGACAATCAGTAAGTTCTCTTTATATTTCTCTAATCCTTTTGGATATTTTTTCTCTTTGATTTGGTCGATTGCTGTTTTGACCTCTTGATTCCATTTCAGCTCTATAATCATAGCTGGATTATCTCGATATGGAATCAAAACAATATCTGCAAAGCCTTTACCTGTAGGCATCTCCCTTATCATCGTGTAATGATTTCTTGCATAAATATATGCTAAAGCGAGTGTATATGACAATGCATTTTCATCGTTGTAAGTCAGTATTGATGTGTTTAAATGTGCTTCTTCGATATATCTTGCGACAGCTTCTTCATTCTGTCTCCATGTTGCCTCTAAAAGTTCACGACTGTTTAATAATGCCTTTGTGGTTTCATGCCAGTCAGAACTTCTAATAGAATTAACAAATGAATCAACAACTTCTTTATTAGGAATATAACACGTATGATCTGAACTGTTATATCCTAGATATCCCAGATGTATCAAAAGTGTTAAAACATCATCCTTTGACTTAAACGTTGTCATATCATTCTGGAATGATGTTGTCTGAACAGGCACATTTTCTTCTGCTAAAAGTTGAACGATATTATCCTTCAAGTCATCAAAGTTCATATCTATATAAACCTGCAAGGCTTCATAGGTTTCAGTAGATGTCCAATAGTTTTCATACTTTCTATCCATAAGAGCATAAACAACAGAACGATGATTGTAGACAGAAATGTCATCTGACATGCGATATCCATCATACCATTTTTTCATCTCATTATAATCCATATTATATTTCAAGCATAAGTCATAAACTTCCTGTTCAGTAAATCCCATGAAAGATTCTAACGGTGTTGCATTTAACATAGATATTTCCTTAAACATGTTCAAGGCACTATGTGTTCCATATTTCTTAATAGGCAATATCCCTGTCATATAGGCTAATTCTACATATGGTTTATCTTTCAACAGATTTCTTAAGAAATCAAGATATTGTTTCTGTGCTTCTTTATCCTGCTTGTACTCTCTAAAGATGCAATCCCATTCATCTATGATAAAAATAAATCTTGCACTTGCTTCAACATAAACATCTTCCATGATTTGAACAAGATTAGATGAATCAATATAATCTACATCACAAAAAGCTTTCTTGATTTCTCTAAATATTAGTTTGGCTAGAAGTAAGATCATTTTATTGATATCATGAGTCTTGCTTAAAAAATCCTGCATATTGATATGAATGACATGATGCTGATTAAGATGTTTGAAATAATGATCAGTTTGACTGATTTTTAATGAATCAAAAATATATTGAGAATCACAGCCTTTAGAATAATAGGCAACAAGCATATTGGCATCTGTACTCTTTCCAAAACGTCTAGGTCT
>NZ_NFLY01000065.1:0-9663 GCF_002161155.1 Massilimicrobiota sp. An105 | reverse complement strand
TTTATACATCTATTATAACATATACTGTCTAATAAAAAAAGAGAAAAACATCGAAATAATCAATATTTTTCCAATTTCTGTATTATAGATGTATAATTCTAGTAGAAGTTAACGATATATAAGAAGTCCAGTATTTTTAAAATGATCACTCAAAACAAAAATATAAAAAAAAGGAAATTGACACTTCATAGTCAATTTCCATATCAAACATTTAAATTGAAACGTTTACTGTTTTTCCATCTGGTCCAGGTGTTTCATTTAAATAATTTGCAATTTTTTCTCTTGTTTCCTGATTGCTGACAACACAGGCAGACACTTTTGATGCTTCTCCTTCAACCAAAGCACCAGCAAAACCAGCACATCCTGGATAACCACAACCACCACAATTGGCACCTGGCAACATTTCTGTAACATCGCTGATACGGTTATCTTCTTCAACACGAAGATATTGATTCGCTATACCTAAAACACATCCAAGTACAGCTCCAATAACAAGCAATGCTAAAATAGCACTAATTTGCATCTTTGACTTCCTCCTTATGATGAGCACTGTGATGAGAACAAGCAATGTTATTGCATCCTACACATTCACTCATATCTTCACACCCTTCTGGTTTTGGGGTGTGTTTATTTAATAAATATGTTCCAATAAAGATGGCTATTAAAATAACTAGCCAAATAATTGCCCAAATAGTCATTAAACAAGACCTGCGATTCCGGCAATAGCACATGCCATAATACCAGCAGTAATTAATGCAATTGGTGTTCCTTTAAAGCTTTCAGGAACATTTGCAATGTCTAATCTTTCACGAATTGTCGCAAAAACATAAATAACAATTGTAAATCCAATTGGTACTGCAAGACCTGCAACCATAGCTTCAATCAATGTATAACCAGCACTGATATTATCTAATGCTACACCTAATACAGCACAGTTTGTTGTAATCAAAGGTAAATAGACACCCATTGATTTATAAATTTCTGGACTTGTCTTTTTCAAGAACATTTCAACAAATTGTACTAAAGACGCAATAACCAAGATAAATGTAATTAAATCCAAATAAGTAATATTTAATGGAGTTAATACATAATAGTATAAAAGATATGTGATAATTGATGCTAAGAAGATGACAAATGTAACAGCATATCCCATGTTCAAAGCATTTTTAGGTTTCTTAGAAACACCTAATAATGGACAAATAGCATAAAACTTACTTAATACAACGTTATTAACAAACGTTAAACCTACAAATAAACTGACTAATTCCATAAACTATTTGACCTCCGCTTTCTTTGCTTTATTAGCTTTTCTTACTTTTAAGAATTGAATAAACGCAAGAATTGTTCCTAAAGTAATGAAGGCTCCAGCAGGTTGAGTAAACAAGCTGATTGCGTAATCACTAAAGAAACTAAATTGGAAAATAATCTGACTTGCATCAAATGGATTATATAATGATAAACCACCTGTTCCAATTAATTCTCTAAAGAATGAAATAATCACAACTGCAAATGTATATCCAAGCCCCATTCCTAAAGCATCTAAAATAGAGTCAACAACACCATTTTTAGAAGCAAAGCTTTCTGCTCTTCCTAAAATAATACAATTGACAACAATTAAAGGAATGAAAACACCTAATGATTCATACAAAGCAGGTGTATATGCATTCATAAGCATTTGAACACATTTAACAAGTGTTGCAATAATAACAATAAATACAGGTATTCTAATTTCGTTAGGAATGATTTTTCTTAATAAAGAAATAATAAAGTTACTCATTAACAAAACACAAATAACAGCCATTCCCATACCAATTGCATTTGTTAATGAAGTTGTAATTGCTAGGGATGAACATAGACCTAACAATAAAACAAAGATTGGATTTTCAGCAATTAACCCTTTTTTAAATATATCAAATTTCTTCATCTATGTTCCCTCCTTACTTATAGTTTTCATTGTAATGTTGTGTTGCTTGTTCAATTCCTTCAACAACAGCTGTTGAAGAAATGGTAGCACCAGAAATTGTATCAATAGAATCACCAATGTTCTTACCTACAACACTACTAATAAATGCTTCACCAGCAACTTGATCACCAATACCTTTTGTTTCAGTACTGCAATCAATAATTTGTAATCCTTTATATGTTCCATCTTTATCTAAAGCAATCAAAGCTTTAACTTCTCCACCATATCCTTGAGCAGCAGTTTCATAAATATATCCTACAGCACTTCCACCTTTATCGGCTTCATATACTGAAACCAAAGCAGGATAATCACTTAAAGAAACATCTAAAGCTTTAAATTCTTCACCACTAGAATAAATTTTGACTAAATTTTCCTTAACACTGGCAATTTTTTGTTCTTGAATAATGGGATCTGTCATGCCATTAACAAATGACAAAGCGCCTCCAGCTAAGCCAGCCACAATTGCAAGGAAAACAGTTAATTTAACAATATTTTTCATCTTATTTCCCTCCTACTTTGTTTGATCAATAGCTTCCTGAATAGCATTGACAATTCCTTTTGTTGTAACTGTTGCTCCTGTTGATGTATCAATTCCAGAAACATCAGCCCATTTTGTTTCGCCATTCAAAACATTATCATGGAAAGTTTTCGCTTTTTCATTTAAACTTCCACCAGCACCTGATTCAATTAAATCTTTTCCAAATCCACCTGTTTCGCCAGCATATTCAACAACTTCTACTTTTGTGACAGTTTCATTTGCTTTATTCACAGAAACTTTAACTGTCATTGGATTAGCATCTCCACCATATCCTTTTGCTGTTAAAGTATATGTGTAAGTATCACCATCAACAACCGGTGCTTTTTGAGCTTGTTCAATCGCACCTTTTATAGCATTGACAATTCCTTTTGAAGTGACTGTCGCACCTGTTGATGTATCAATACCATCAACATCACTTGTAGAAAGACTACCATTTAACACTTGATCATAGAAAGTTTTGGCTTTTTCATTTAAATTTCCACCTGTTCCTGATTCGATTAAATCTTTTCCGTATCCACCTGTTTCACCAGCGTATTCAAGAACTTTAACAGATTCAACTGTATCACCATCAATTTTAACTGCCACTTTCATTGGATTAGCACTTCCACCAAATCCATTAACTTGCATGACATATCCATCATCAGTTGTTTCAAGATATGTCCATTGAACTTTATTAGCTTCTTCTTCAGCCTTTTTCTTTTCTTCTTCCTCTTTTGCTTTTTGAGCTTCTAATGCTTCCTGTTCAGCTGCAGCAACATCATTTTTAATACCTGTGCTGATACCAAAGACACATGCAACAGCTACAACTAAGCTAATACCAATAGCAGCCCATTGTTTCCCAACATTTTGGTCAGTTCTACCTAAAACAAATGAATCAATTAATGGTGTTAACATATTCATCATTAAAATTGAGAATAATACACCTTCAGGATAATTCGCTTTTAAACGAATAATCATTGTTAAAAATCCTAAACAAATACCATAAATAATCTTTCCTAACGGACTAGATGGTGATGTAACTGGGTCCGTTGCCATAAAGACAGCCCCAAACATTGCTCCACCTAAACAGAAATGAATTAATGGATAACTTATAGGATCTAATCCATTCACTAAAGCAAACACTTCAGCTAAAACTAAGATTGTTCCCATATAAGCAACTGGAATTCTCGCATCATAAACTTTTCTGATAGCTAATATAATTCCAACAATTAAAATCAATACAATACAAGTTTCTCCTAAAGCACCAGTATGATTACCGAAGAATAAATCACCTAAAGTATAAGAGAAGCTTTCTCCACCTAGCCATGAAGTTCCAGCCAACATTGTTGTTGGTGTTGCTTTTGTTGCAATATCAATACCATTTACAGTATCAGGAATATTTGCAATCAGTTCTGCACCATAAGCCAAATGTACAACAACACGACCAACTAAAGCTGGATTGAAGATATTGTGTCCAAAACCACCATAAACTAATTTACCAAAGAATATAGCAATAAATGAACCAATAGCTGTCACATATAAAGGTGTTCCAGCTGGCAATGTTAATGTAAAGATAATAGCTGTTACCCATGCAAAACTATTTTTCAAATAAGTGAGAACTTTTTCTTTATGAATAAGTGCCCATACAGCTTCAGTTGCAATCGCAACAACTAAAGAAACAATATACATCAATGCAACATGCATCAATGGATCATTTGTTGTAAAGTTATAGTAATAATAATATAAAGAATAAGCAACTAGCACCAAAAGACCAATTGTCAAATCTCTCATAATACGATGTGTAGAGAGCTTTTGTCTATAATTTGGTGATGTTCTTTGTAAAGTAATTTTCATTAATCTTCACCCTCCCTACGCACTCTTTTTTCTTTGTGCTAACTGGTAACGACGTTTTGCTTTTGCAACCATATCTGTCACTTCAATCTTACTTGGACAAATATATGTACACATACCACATTCAACACAACGAGATGTATCTAATTTTTCAATAAGTTCAACATTGGCTGCCTTTTCTGCCTGCATAATACGTACAGGTTGCAAATGCATTGGACAGTGCAATGTACATTCACCACATTTTAAACATGGTAATGGTTGAATATTTTCTTTTTTCATAACTGTAATGGCATTGTTATGAGAATAGATTACAAATGTATCATTCATAACAGATTTTCCCATCATTGGTCCACCACCAACTAAGAATCCATCACAATCTTCATCAATATATCCACCAATTTTTTCAACAATATAATTAACTGGTGTTCCAATTGCGACATCAACATTTTGTGGTTCTTTCAAACCATTTCCAGAGAATGTCACAACACGACGTGTAATTGCTTCACCTTGACGAATTCCTTTAGAAACAGCAATTGCTGTTGATGAGTTATTGACAATAACACCTATTTCAGCAGGTAAACGATCATATTCCTTTTTAAAGACCGTACGAATCAATACTCTTTCCCATCCCATAGGATAACGATCAGGAACTTCACGTGGTTCAATGTTATCATAGTTTTTAGCTTCTTCTACTAAGAGTTCCATTAAATCAGGTTTATGTTCCTTAATAGCAATAATGGCTTTTTTAGCTCCCGCAGCTTGAATTAAATAATGTGTTCCATCAAAAAGTGCTTTAATATCTCTTTTCATAGCGACATGATCACTTGTTAAGAATGGTTCACATTCTACACCATTAATTAAAATTGTTTCAATGTTTTGAACATTTTCATATTTAACATATGTTGGGAATCCAGAACCACCTAATCCAACAATTCCCAATTCTTTAATGGCTTTAATAATATCTTCCTGACTCATATGATCAGGATCAGTGACTTCATATGCTTTTACTCTTTCATCTTTATGATCATTTTCAATCACAATATGATTTTGTAAACGCTTTGAAGCATGCATACGTTTTTCTATTCCCTTAACTGTTCCAGAAACTGGAGAATAAATTGGAACGTACATACTTTTACGTGTTGCCAATTTTGTTCCAATGCAGACATGATCTCCTTCTTTAACATGAACATCAAAATCTGTTGCAACTCCTAAAACAAGGGGAACATAAATAACGTCAGGTGTTTCGATAGTCAAAATAGGTTTATCTTTAGTTAAGCCTTTTTGGCCATCTAACTTTACTTTTCCTTTTCCAGATAAAATTGACATTATATCCCTCCATATCTTTAAAATACTAGTATAGTATAGCATTTTTTTATGTATTTGGAAATAGAATTATATCCTATGTTCACAAAATGTTCACAAAAAAAAGTTTCCCATAAAAGGAAACTATTTTCTAATCAGACTAACCACTGTATCAAATTTGGCAGAATATGGATATGTATCTATAGGAATGATCTTTTCTATACGATAATATTTATCCAATTCTTCTAAATCTTTCGCTAAAGAAGATGGGTGATCACTGACATATATAATATGTTTTATTTTTGATAAGATAAAACTTTGTTTAAAAGCATCACTTAATTCAGAACTTCTTACAATCACTTCATCAAAATGATTCTTCTTGCATTGTTGAATACATGCTTCATGAACATTTTGACAAATCCATTGAACATTATCTTTAACCAAGAATTTTGCATTTTCTTTTGCATCATGAATATGATAATTCTTTTCATCAACAGCAACAATATTTTGTTTTAAAGAAAGTTCTAATAAACCTATTCCACAATTCAATGATAAAATCTTTGAATCTTCAGATAATAAAGAACGAATTGTATCAAGTTTTATTTTTTCCATTTGAGGATAAACAGGAAATTCAGATTTTATCGAATATAAATACTTCTGATCAAAACACTGGAATGGCAAATAAGATTGTCCATAAGCCTTTTTATATCCTTGCATTTCAAATTGCTGATAACGTGTTGTATTGATTGTATACCAGATACTTTTCACTTCAGGAATTTGACTGATATCATTGATGACATCCTGTTTCATGCCATCCTGTCCAGTCACAAATAAAACTTGAATTTGTCCATCAATATTTCGCATACGCATAAAGCGTAAACCTTTTTTAACTTTATCATTATAATCTCTGACATGATGTTCATTTAAAATATCTTCAATTTTTTGAATACATGTATTGATCAATGAATCTTGCATTGAACATTGATTCATTAAAGTTAAATATTTTGTTTCACGCTGAAAAATTCCAGCATGTACTTTTCCTTTAAAATATGTTATAGGCAAAGACACAACCTGACGATAATGTAAAGTTTCAGGTGCTTTTATTGTTTTTTGAATAGGTAAACGTTCTACATCAAAATGTGTGTATTTCTTTAAGGCATCTTTCAATAATCCTTTTTTAAATGATAAATGTTTTGAATATTCAAGTGTTGTTAAAGCGCAACCTTGACAATTTGTGTACTCTTTACAAACTGATGGTTGTCGATATGGTGACTTTTGAATATATCTGACAACTTTTCCCTTTGTAAATTGACGTGTTCTTTCAATGATTTCAACATCTACAATTTCACCTGGCAAAGCATCTTGAATAAAGCATATCTTTTTTTCAATATACCCTATTCCTTCACCATTAATTCCCAATTTCTTTATTTCTACTCTTTCTTTTCTCATCAGAGATCCTCCTGAAATATAATATATTTGTAATATACATGCCAACATAGAAAAATTCGGCAGTCCAGTTAAAAACAAACAAAACAATCACAATAGAAGCCAATGGTCCATATACGGACTGATAATCAGCAATTTGAAAATAAAAACTTAACGCATAGTACAAAATCAATAATAAGACACTAGCAATCAATGCTCCTTGAAAAGCATCACTATAATGAATTTTCATTCTGGGTACAATCATATAAATGCCCGTCAAACAAAAACAAATCAAAGCATATAATAAAATATGACGAATACCCGCATAAGAATATAAAAAATTAAAAATATACGCTAAAGGTCCAATCGCAGTAATCGCAATAACTCCAATCAACAACAATAATAAATAAATAGTGATCTTAATCGTATAAACATAAAACCCTAAGATACTTTCTTCAGTTTCAGGTTGATACATACGTTTACTGATTTCATAAATATTGCCAATACCTCTTGAAACTGTATATATAGATACCAGAATTGTCACTAAGGCAACTGTATTAAAAGAACGTGATTCTAATATTTCAATCAACATCTGTGCATATTCCTTAACAACAAACTGCTCTATAATATTTTGGAGTACAGTCATATCAATATTAAAAAGTGATGTTCCTATCGCAATTAATGTAAATGCCGGAATTAACAACAACAAAAGATAAAAAGATAAGGCTGCAGCAGCATACGGTGGTATAGCAGTACGATAATCATCATATATAATTGTACATCGCTCATAGAATTCTCTCATAAATGGCCTCCCACCAATAAGAGAGGAAAAACATTAACTTTGTTTTTCCTCCCCTTTCTCGTCTTCATTTTCAAATCCCTTTTTTAAATGCAACAATACAATTCTATTCTTATCAATTTCTTTGATTGTAAATATAACCGAATCAATAATGATTTCCTGATTGATTTCAGGACTTCCATTACACTGTCCTAAAACCAAACCACCAATAGACTCAAAATCTTCTGAATCAAATGATGTTTCACAAACATCATTAACCTCATCAATATTCAAACTTCCATCAATGAGATATTCACCTTGACCCAAATCAACAATGGACTGTTCAACTTCATCATATTCATCATCAATTTCGCCAACGATTTCTTCTACAATATCTTCTAAAGTTACAATTCCACTCATGACACCATATTCATCTAATACGACCGCTAATGACACATGATCTTTTCGCATAGCTTCAAAAACATCAGAAATCTGATTGAATTCATAAACAAAATAAGTATCACGCATGATTTTTGTTACATCAAAATCAAGACGATTAATATCATATAAAAATAAATCTTTAATATAAAGGACACCTATAATTTCATCATATGAATCATTATGAACCGGCAATCTAGAAAATTGTGATTCCCTAAAAGCCGCAATGACTTCATCATAAGTTGTATCCGAAGAAATACTTTCCACATGAATTCTTGGAGTCATAACTTCCTTAATTTCAGTATCACCAAATTCAAAAACATTATGAATCATTTCTTTTTCTTCATCTTCCAATACCCCTTCTTCATGTGATACTGTCACAATCGTTTTTAAATCTTCTTCTGTCATGGTTGGACCTTTATTGGCATCGCCCCCAAACAAACGAACAAAAAAGCCAGAAACAACATTTAAAACAGCGACTACAGGAGTAAAGATAATAATAATCAACTTAATAAAACGACATACTCCAAAAGCAATAGATTCTGCATTTTGCGTAGCTAAAGATTTAGGCGTAATCTCACCAAAAATTAATATAATTAAAGTCACAACACCTGTTGCAAGTGCAACACCCGTTCCCTCATTACCTAAAATACTAATCACAAAAGATGTCGTTAAAGAAGAAGCAGCAATATTGACTAAATTGTTTCCTACCAATATCGAGCTTAATAAACGTGTCTGATCTTCTAATAATGACCGAATGAGAATCGCTTTCCTATTATTTTCTTCTGCCAATGTCTTTACTCTTATTTTATTGATTGACATAAATGCTGTTTCACTCATTGAAAAAAGAGCCGATAATGAAATAAGCACAATAAAAGTAAAAATCATGACTATCTGACTCGAGTCCATTTTGATACATATCTCCTTCTCATCACATAAATTTCCTAAATATTACTATAAAACCATTGAATTGTCAAACGACCTCTACTTTATAGTATAATATCATTTTTAAAATTATCAATAAAATCCATCTTAAGATTTATTTTTATCTTTCATCTCTAACCACTGCATCCATTCACGATGTTGTTTACGTTTTTGTACAAGAAAAAGAATAGGAAAAACAATACTGCTAACTGCAATCATCCCTAAAAAAGACATTATTAATGTTTGGTTAATCATTTCCATCTATTTTCACACTCCATTTTTATTATAACAAAAAAAGTACACCCATGACAGATGTACTGTGTGAATTATTATAATAAAGATTGATATCGTAAATTGAAAAACTAAATTCCATCCCTAAATCAATTTATATGGAATTTAATTTTACAAATCCAATGATAGAATTTAATTCTGCAAACTTTTATAATAATAGTGGGTATTCCTTCT
>NZ_NFLY01000064.1:0-9735 GCF_002161155.1 Massilimicrobiota sp. An105 | reverse complement strand
CAATATCTGAAGGTGATTTTTATAATACAAAAAATCACTTTGCAATTTGAAATTCAACTCCCACAAGAAGAGTTGAATTTAAATATACAAAGTGGAATTTAGTTTTTCATTTCACCAAAAACCAAATCTATTTCTTCTATGTAACCATTGCCTCTTTGCAAAACTGGAATCCAACCCGCATAACGCCATCCTTCACTTGCATAGCTATCAATGATCTCATGCAACTTTTCAAAACGATATTCAGTGATTCCAAAACCTGAAACCTTGGCTGTCATACGATGATATTTATAAATCATTTCCATTTGGCTTAACCCCTTTCGATATGTAATGAACTGCCCTGTTGTCCTTTTTCCACAATAATCTGAGTATCAATTCTTTCTTTCAATTCATCAACATGAGAAATAATACCAATCGTCTTATGATCATTCTTTAAATCCATTAAAACTGATAAAGCCTGATCAATAGATTCATGATCTAAAGTCCCAAAACCTTCATCAATAAATAGCGTATTCAATTCAATGCCGCCGGCATAATTTTGGATCATGGATGATAGACCTAAAGCCAGTGATAAAGCCGCTTTAAAAGATTCTCCACCTGATAAAGACTGAATATCTCGCATCATTCCCGTTTCATAATCCAGAACACTTAAATCTAATCCTTGTTGTTTAACACCTTTGACATCTTTTTTACGATACAAGGCAAATCGTCCTTGTGTCATTTTTAATAGCTCAATATTTGCAAATTCGAGAATCTGTTCAAAATAAGCTGATAAAACATATCTTTCAAAAGACATACGTAAAGGATTCTTTCCTGATGTATAATCATATAAATCCTGATAAAGTGTATACTTTTCAAAAATATCCTGATTTTTATGATAATCCTTATCTAACTGATCTAATGTTTCCTGATTTTGCTTATAAACATGTAAAGTCTCATGATATTGTGTATAAGTTTCATCACGTTTTTGTGCCAATGCATCTAACTGTTGTTTTTCTAAAGACAAATCAGTCATGTGATAATCTTTGGTTTTCTCTTCTAAAAGCTGTTTTTGTTTCCCTAATGCTTCTTTTTGAATGATATAATTCTGATAATCTTTTTCCTGATTAAAAATAGACTGTTGACGTTTTTGATAATCTAAAAACTGTTCTTCACTATCAAAGTATTGATCAATAAATGCCTGATAACGCTGTGTATATGCTTGTTGCTTTGATTCTAAATCATCTATTTGACTAGAGAATGTTTCAAGCTGATGCGTATAAACAGAAATATCTTTTTGGCATTGATGATATTGATTTTCAATATCATGAATATGCTGATCTAGCTGTTGAAATTGTATTTGTTGCTGTTTCAATAAAACAGAGATATCTTGTTCATTAGACAAATGATATTCTTCTTGAAGCTGTGTATATTGTTGATGTAATAAAGATAACTGTTTTTCTTTATCAATGATCTGATTTTGCATATCCTGTAGATATTGATTCTGTTGTTGAAGTAAAAGATGATCCTGTTTCAGATTTTTTTGAATCTTCTTTAAATAAATCACATCATTATATTTTTTCTGATATGTTTTTTCCTGTTCATCAATAACCTGTACAATATCAGATAATAAACGAATAAAAACTTCTTTTGATAATTCTTCTTGAATATCCAGCTGTTTTTTTAACATCTCAATACGTGTTTTCATTTGTTGAACAAGTTCATTTTGTTGGAAAACTTCCTGATATGCTTCCTGTTGTTGTTGATTAAGCACTTCTACCTGTTGAGATAAATTCTCTAATTCATGAGAAGATAAAACCGATGTTTCCAGTTGAGCCAAATGAGGATGATGCGTTGAGCCACAGACTGGACAAGGTTCATTTTCTTTTAAATGAGATGCTAAAATGCCTGCCTGTTGACGACGGAAAAGTTCATCTTCATGGCGATATTTGACTAATATATCTTCATATTTTTGATGCTTCTTTTGATAATTCACTGACAAATCATAGTGATGATCTTCTAAAGATTTCCATTCATCATAAAACTGACTGAGTTCATGAATCATGACTCTTTTTTTATTAATATCTTTGACATTTTTCTCATTTTGTTCTAATTCCAATTCTAAACGCGGTAAACGATTGACATTTTCCTGATCACGTTGAATGCGATTGTCTAGCTTTTCATAGCGTGACTGTAAATTTTGATAATCGTTTTGCATAGATTGATATTGTTTGTACTGGTTTTGATATTGTTGAAGAAGCTGATGATATTGTTGATATTTTTCTAAAGATTGTTTGGTATTATCAATATCTAATAAAAGCTGATCTTTTTGTTGTTTTTCTTTTTCTAATTGCTGATATTCTCTTTCAAGCTGTTCAAACTGTTTTTGAGAAGTTTCTAACTGTTTATGAACTTTTTGTTTTTGATTCATGGCCTGTTGATATGACAGTTTGATTTGTTGATACTGGTCTAATAAAGATTGATGATCTTTGATGGCTGTCACTTGATCTAAATCATGTTTCAATGAAGCCATCATCTTTTCTTGATTTTGTAAAGTCTGATATTGTTGTGTGATTTGTTGTAATTCTGATAATTGAAGATTTTGTTGTTGTTTTTGATAATAAAGATTCGCAAACTGATCATAGCTTGCCTTCGCATTTTGATACGATGTCTGATAGTGTTGTAACTGATCATGAAGCTTTTCATTTTCCAAAGTGGCTTCCTGAATATAGGAAGGATGGAATTCCTGTTGATGCATGTTCATAAACGCAGAATCTAGCTGCAACATGGAAAAACGTGATGATAAAGCTTGTGATGATAATAAAAACTGATCTTTGTAAGTTTTCACCTGTTCTTTCAATAGATTTTCAAAAACAACCAGTGATTCACTATGAAAAACATGACGTAAAACACGTTCTCTTTCTTCACTGCTGGCATAAATCAGTTTCGTAAACTCACCTTGTGCAATCATGACAATCTGTTTAAACTGATGAACATCAACACCCAATAATTCCTTGATTTTGGCATTGACTTCTTTAACTCCTTCAATCATATGTTCTCCATCATCTAAATAAGCATTGGCATTTTTAGGTGTTTTATAGCCTTCACGATAATAAGTCGGTGAACGCTTGATTGTATAGATATGCTGATGTAATTCAAAAGTCAATTCTACATACGTTTCATCTTTTGCATCCGCAAAGTCACTGCGAAAAAAAGAAACATGACGATGTGAACCACTGGCTTCTCCATACAAAGCAAACGTAATCGCATCAAAGAGAGTAGTCTTTCCTGAACCTGTTGGTCCACTAATTAAATATAAGCCATGATCTAACATATTTTCAAAATCAACAACAGTGAAATCTTTATAGGTCATAAAAGCATTCATTGTTAATTTAATAATTCTCACTCTCTTCACCTGCCTTTTCCAATAATGTTCTCACAACATCTTTTTGTAAATCATTTAATTTTTGACTTTTGACATCTTGATAAAATTGTTCAAATAATGACAAAGTATCCATCTGTTGAATAGATTGTATCGGTTGAAATGAATTTGTCTGATTATGTTTCATTAAATATTGATAAGTGATCTGTAAAAGATGAGGATATAAAACACGAAGTTGTTCAATCGCATGAGGAACAATGGTTTCATCTAATAATTCAAAAGCTAAAAAATCATCTTTTTTCTCAATAAAATCATTTTGCATAAACTGTGCAAATGTACCTTGATATTTTTTTAGAGTCTGACGTGGATGTAATTCATGGGTTGTGATAGATAAATCATCTGTATCCACAATCACAATAGATTTTTTTTGATTCACTTCATCAAAAGAATAACACATCAAAGACCCACTATAACGCATCGTTTCACGTTTCACCTTTTGAGGTGCATGAAGATGTCCTAAAGCGACATAATCAAAATCATCAAATAAAGAAGCATCAATGATTTCACTGCCTCCTACACTTAATGGAACTTCTGATTCACTTGTGACACTAGAGTGTCCAACAAATTGATGTGTGACCAGTATATTTTGATAATCATAGTCAAGACTTTGCTTGGAAAGATAAAAAGATAACGCACTTTGATAATCATGCATGTCCTGATCAGGATATAACATTTTCACCTGTGATGGCTTGACAAAAGGCAATAAATAAAACCTTGTCTTTCCATACTCTACAAAAGCCATATTCTCTTTTAAATATGTTTCAATATGTAAACCATTTTTAGATAAAATAGAACTTGCAAAATGTAAACGATCCCTACTATCATGATTTCCACTGATCATTAAAACCTGAATATGATAAGTTAATAAAGCCTGACTTAAAAAATCATCTAATAAATTCACTGCCTCCTGACTTGGTATCAAACGATCATAAACATCACCTGCAATGACTAATAAACGAATATCCTGTTCATCCATATATGTTAATAATTCAAATAACAATTCACGTTGAATATCTAATAAAGAATATTGATGTATGACTTTCCCTAAATGTAAATCCCCAATATGTACAAACTTCATGTTATACCTCCTTTTCCATTATTATAAAACAAACACATTATATTTCCCAAATAAAAACCATTTTTTCCTTTTCATCACTCGCAAAAAAACGACGCTGTTTTGCAGGAATAACCTTTGTTTCTATATATCTTGCGCCTAATTTTTGAATGGTACGTAAAGAAGCCTGATTATGAGGATCACAAGTTAAAATCACCTGATGAAACTGTAATTGTTTTTGTAAAAGCAAACAAGCCTGATAAGCATAATGATGACCACGATAAGCTTCATCAATATGATAACCAATATGACCATCAAAATAGTGTTGTTGCATGGTTCCTTCTCTAAAAGTTAAACGCCCTACTTCTATTGAATCAACCATAATGGCATAAATATAATAAGGCGTAAAGCCTCTAGGCAAATGTTCATGAACGTATTCCAGTAATTCAAGTTTCATATATGCTTCACCTCTTTTTTACATACTCTTATCATAACAATATGTCAAGCAATTTTGAAAATGTCCTAAAAAAAGTTAAACATTAGCACCGTTTGTACGATGCTTTTGTCTTGCTAGAAAGCCAAGAAAGTCATCATTTCTCCAAGGATGTTCCATTGGCGGAATGTACTGCTTTTTTGGCTTGCTTTCTTTGATTTCACCATCAAACTCCTTTGAATGCCTTTCATGCTCTAGTATCTCCTTCATGATGAATAGTTCGTCCAATACATTGACATATAGCCCACCATCAAATGACTCGATGACCATGCAGTCTGTTTTCTTTTTCAGATAGTATGGCACTCCTCTATCAGAAACAGGAATATAGAACTTATTCTTGTATCTGATGCTGTGACCAGAATCAATCTTTCTCGGTGAAAGAACAGCCAGTGTTGAATTAATTTTTTCCATTGATGGTTGCTTTTCAAATACCGATTGTGTAGTATTAAGGTGTAGAGCGAACTGATCATTGAATTTTTTTAGGTAGGAGTTTAAAAATTCGTTGGCTTCCTCTATGGAAGACACATGAGCACGTCTCAATTCAACAGGCAATCGAGACTGGAAGGTCTGATTGAGTCTCTCGATTCTGCCTTTGGCCTGAGCGATGCTTGTGGTCTTTATATCAACACCAAGGTTATGGCATGCGTAGGAGAATTGGGTGAAGGTATCCTCGTCATCGAAAGCCTTGGTTTTTCTTTTGTATTCAAAGACAGTACGCCTGTCAGTATAGAACATGGCAGGGATACCATAACCAGTCAAGATTTGAAAGAAAACATTGTAATAGCCATTCAAGGTTTCCTGAGTATCAAAATAGGCCCCAACCACAGTGCCAGTAGAATCATCAACAGCGAGATGAAGATGCCATATATGACCAGGAATCCATTCGAAAGAAGAGGCGTCCATCTGAATCATCTCACCGAAGTATTTGCATCTTGACCTTCTTGGATGAGCATTTTCATCATCGACGGAAGCGATGGCCATCTTGATCTGATTCTTAACCTTCTGAGAAGAAGTCTGATCAAGCTTCTGCTTAAGCTTTTTCTTCATGAGTTTCTTGGTCTTTCTTCTAGCCTTAGGGGAAAGGACATTCTCCTCTCTGAGCCATTTGTTAAGAGTGGTATCGGATATACTGATGTCAAGATCCTCCTTAACGATTTCGCAATAATGAGTGAAATTTGTATCGGAATAATCATTGATATAGGAAGAGACAATTCTATTTCTCATATCAAGAGGGATAGTGGTAGAAGGACATCTGCCACGATTGCCGTGAATAAAGGCAGCCTTGCCACCATTTTTATATTTGAGTATGAGTCTGTTCACAGTGCGAACAGTACAGCCAATCTTGATGGCAGCACGTTTCTTGTTGCCATTCGTTTCAACAAGTTTTTTAATGATTTCATATTTTTTTAATTCATTCATTCTTAATTCAACCTTTCTCATCATCAAACCTCCAATAAAAAGTGAGGTTTATAGTATAACAGGATTATTTGATAATGTCCCAACATGTTGGGACATTATCAATCTTGATACATTGAGACATTATCATATTTGAATCAGATTTTTTACATACTCTTATCATAACAATATTGACAGTTACGTGCAATATGATAAAATAGAACACATAAAAGGGAGTAGTTAGCATCATTTCATGATGTTATATAATCGACATCACGCTAAGTTTATTAGCCGGTTTTATATATGAAATAACGAGACTTTTATTGCAGTGTTGTGGTAGTTGTCTTTTTTTTGTATCACAAACATATAGAGCCAAAAAATAAAAGGAGAGTGAAGTTATGGACTCTATACCCTCGCAATTATTATTGCAGATTATTTTAATTTTATTGAATGCATTCTTTGCAGCAACAGAAATTGCTGTACTATCATTAAACAAAACACAGTTAGAGAAAAAAGCTGAAAATGGTGAAAAAACAGCTAAACGCTTATTAATTCTTCTACAAGAACCTTCTGGATTCTTATCAACAATTCAAATTGGAATTACGTTAGCTGGATTTTTAGGAAGTGCCTTTGCGGCTGATAACTTCTCAGAGTATCTTGTTCAATGGGTATCACAGGATTTAGGAATCACAAGTATCCCATTAAATGTCCTTGATACACTATCAGTCATTGTTATTACAATTATTTTATCTTATTTTACTTTAATTCTAGGTGAATTGGTTCCTAAAAGAATTGCCATGCAAAAACCATATGAAGTATCTAAAATCTCATGTGGCACAGTTTTAATGATTGCAAAAATTATGAACCCCGTTGTCAAATTCTTATCTTTTTCAACCAATGCCGTTTTAAAACTATTACACTTAAAAACAGAAGCTGAAGAAGATAGCATCACTGAAGAAGAAATTTTAACAATGATCGAACTCGGTGAAAAACGTGGCGTTTTAGATGAAGATGAAAGTGAATGGCTACAAAATATATTTGATTTTAATGATACAGATATCTCTGAAATTATGACACCTTCTGTTGATATTGTTTATATTTCAGCAGATGCCTCGCAAGAAGAGATTATTAAAATCATTCAAAATACTGGATTATCACGTTATCCTGTTTATCAAAACGATGAAAATAACATTATCGGTGTCTTACATGTCAGAGATTATTTGTTGAATCTCCAAACAAAAAAGAAACCATTTGAAAAGATTCTTACAAAACCATACCTTATTCCAGATTCCATGAGAGCTGATGATTTATTTGCAGATATGCAAAATAAAAATATTCATTTTGCTATCGCTATTGATGAATTTGGAGGTATCAGTGGAATCATTACATTAGAAGATTTAGTTGAAGAAATCTTTGGAAATATCTATGATGAACATGACTCACGTGAGCGCCCAGATATTCAAAAAATCAATGAAACACAATGGCGTGTCAATGGAAATACAAATATCGAAGATCTTGTTGAAGCAACAGGTATTCAATTTCCAGAAGATGAAGACTACAATACCATTGGTGGTTACATATATAGTCATCTTCGTTCTATCCCAAAAGATGGTACAACGAAAACAATTCACATAGATAACATAACTTTCCAGATCACCAAGATTCAAGATCGTCGTATCAAAGAAGTCATCATAACAAAAAAAGCCTAGTCGAAATTAATCAACTAGGTCCTTTTTTTCGCTTACAATAGGTCATCCGCACTAAATTTTAATGTCACATCACAAGTATTACTTGGTTCTAACCCATGTGATCTTACTCCAGTGAAATAAACTGTTCCTTTTTTACATCCATGTTCACTCACAAGTACTGCACGATTCAATGGAATTCCTTCTGCTTTAGTCATAATTGTCTTAGAAGAAGTAATTAATTCAGCAAAATTTCCTAATGCCGCATCTCCATATGTTTTTTTTAATGTACCAATTTGACTTGTCATAGTTTTTTTACTTCCATAAGTTGTATCATAATGAGCATAACCCCAAGCTGGAATATTTTTGTGTGTCACCGTTTGATATCTTGTTCCTTGTTCATATACATAAGCTAAAGCTGAAGTCATTGTTCCCCCTAAAACAAGAAAACTCAAACCTAATGCCATAACCTTTTTTTGAATTGACATAACCCTCACCTCCTTTCGACAATAGTCTACCAAAATACTCAAAAAAGTTATTCTATATATAAAATTTGTGCATATTTTAACTATAAAAATGCACACTTTGGGTATTTTTTCTGATATAAAAATCTTTGTCATATAATGTAGATAGTTGTCAAAAAGACAAACTATTAAATGTCAATAATTAATTTAAAAAATTGATTTTAATAGTGTTTGTCCTGATTGAGAGGAGCAATCCGATGTTGTTTGATGTATTTAGTGGATTTTTGGGTGCACTAAAAACAACTTTTCAAAATATATATTTTGAAAGCTCTTACATTTTAGATTTTCTGCTTTTTTAAGCTATTGATTCGGTCGTTTCGTTTTTATAAACAAAGCGATGAATTTCACCATTGACATCAGAATATTGATAAATCTGTTTTCTGGTATTCTTTGGAAAATCTAAAGATATTGAATTGAAGAACGTATTTCGGGTTTCTTCTGGTAATCGCATGATATGTTCATGCATGATTACAAAACTGCTTTCGCTTTTCATGATTGAATAGATATATCTGGCAATACGATTGGCAACTGCAATAACTGCCAGTTTATGACGCTTCTTATTTCCGTTCTTCACTCTTTCAAATAAGTGCTTAAGAACAGGATTGTGCCGTCTGGCAAATTCAGCGATCATGTAAAGAGCGTGTCTCAGATATTTTGATCCTTTCTTGGAAATCTTGCCCATGATCTCCACGGACTTGCCAGAACGCTTGTTTCGTGGCGATGAACCGCTGTAAGAGACATAATGATCAGCATTCTTGAATCTGAAGATGTCTCCGGTTTCAGCGATGATAACAGCAGCGGTCAAAGGACCACAACCAGTGATGGTCATCAATAGACTGTAAACATTAAAAGTGGCGGCAAGCTTTCTGATATCTTTTTCAATCAGTTTCAATTGTGCACGAATATTGAAGATGCTTTCAACAGTGTTGGAAATAACGCATCTTATATGATCGGATACATGTGGAACCAGTGTATCCTGAGCATAATTGAATAGCTTATCTATCTTATCCAAACTGCAGCGATGCTTGGTTGCTTCGTAAACGAGAGAAAACACTTCATTTTTGGAAGCATTTATGATATCATGCGAAGTAGGATATTGAGATAAGACAGCTAGAAAAGCAGCTGATTTAGGTTCAAAAACATACTGAAGTTCAGGGAAATAACAA
>NZ_NFLY01000063.1:0-10173 GCF_002161155.1 Massilimicrobiota sp. An105 | reverse complement strand
ATTGAAAATTCTATCAATATAGCCAAAATATTCTTTTATATTTTAAAATTAAAAAGTCGATAGATGTCTTAATAGATTTCTATCGGCTTATAGCTTCTTAAATTGACGACATTGGATCAATATAAAACAAAATCTGTTTTAATTGTATTCTATCATTCTTGCTGGTTTTAGATTTTTCTTTTAATTCATCTAAAAATTCTTCAATATCAGAATGATTATCCTTATCAGAATAAAATTCTACCCTATACATAATTTATACTCCACTTCTGATATTTATATTCATATAATAGCATATATGCTATTAAAAATAAATATCTTTTTTTCTTTCTCAAATCAAAAATCCTAAAATAAATCCCATAAAATCTATGTATGTTACCAACATAATATATATAGCAAAAATGATCTCAACTACAAATGAGATCATTATTCCAGTACCAAAAACCCTATAAACAAAATTTTTATGAAAAATCATATTCCACAAATTGTAAAAAATTTGTTTGGATTTATACAATATATTTTTTATTTTCTGAAATTCCTTTATTGTTGAACCTTCCCAAAAAGATATTTTACATTCACCTGTTCTGCATACTCTAAAAAAAATTTTAACAACAAAATACATGAGTAGCAAGTGGATATATAACCCTATAGAAGAACTCGGTTTTAATTCATTAACTAAAGTTTCATTAAAGTATTCATTATCACACAATACACCTAATCCTATCAAACAAGCATAAAACACAAAAATAAATATTGGGAAAGTAAAAACAGTTTTCAATATTTTTAACAAGCTTACATTATCTAAAACTCTATAAACCATATCTTTCATAACATTTATCACTTTTATATCCCTACCATACTCAAAATAATGCCTCTATCAATTATTTTCATAAACTTTTCATCAACACATCCAATATAATTATCTAATCTTTTTTTATCAATCGTCCTGATTTGTTCAAGCATCACAAAACTTCTCTTTGGTAAACATTCTATATCTAGATCAACGTGATAAAAAGATTTCTTCTTTCTTTTTTGATCACTAGAACTGATTGGAGCAATTATAACAGTTGGAGAATAAACATTTCCTTTGTCATTTTGAATAATCAATACTGGTCTTATTCCACCCTGTTCTGAACCCATAGTAGGAGATAAATTTGCAAAATATATTTCACCTCTTTTCATCTTTACATTCACACCTTCTTTCTTCGTGGTATTTCTACCACCAATTGTCCCATTATATGTACTCTATAAAATAAGTAAAGAAAGGACTCTTTCTGCCCTTTCTTCATATATATACACTTCAATAATCAAATATTTTTTTATATCACCCAACTTTCCTCATAAAGTTAGAAATATGCTAAAGTCTTTTGACTCATGCTCCTATCATCATCACGTCACGGCATCCTGTATAGATGCTAGCTACTCGATTTTCATCTCTGTTTGACAGTTCATTTACTAGCATATTTTATTTGATTATCAAAGTTCTTTTCTCATTTCATTTATTTTTGTTCAGGTTTTCTTTCCTGATTATTCACTTGATGTTCATTGTTTTTCATCATGTTCAAAATTCTTTGAGCTTCATTGTTATCTACTGTTCTTACTTTTTCAGCTCTATATGTCTGCATCAACTGGCTAAAATTACCACCACCAGAAATATAATGTCCAATAAGCACCTGATCAAAATCAATAAATGCTTTTTCTAGTGGATTGTTTTCAACTTTATGTGCTAATGTATCTAAAATTCCTTTATTCGTTCCTTCATAAGTAACATTAACCGTAATCTGCTTTCCATTAAAACTATTGATACATTTCACTGAAAATACATTATATTCAATACTTTGTCCTTCTACATTTGCAGTTTTTCGTGAAATCGTATAACCGTTAAATTCCATCAATCCTAAACGATCACTTAATTTATTTACTTCAAAATCTGTCAATGCTAATACTTTTTGAATTCCATTTACAATTTTCATCATTATTATTTACCTTCTTTAACCTTTCTCTATTTCATTTATTACCCTTTTCAAAATCTTATAGTTTTGATATTCATATTGTCCCAACTTTAACTCCTTTCCCTGACAATACGGTTAAATTCATATCCTTTAGATAAAAATATTATATAAACAAAAAACCTGCATCAGATGTTTTATCAAAAAAACATCCAATACAGGTTATATATCCTATATGGTGGAGCTTAGCGGGATCGAACCGCTGACCTCCTGCGTGCAAAGCAGGCGCTCTCCCAGCTGAGCTAAAGCCCCATTATTCAATTATACATGGTGGGCCTGAATGGACTTGAACCATCGACCTCACCCTTATCAGGGGTGCGCTCTAACCAGCTGAGCTACAGGCCCATGTATATATATAACAGTTATTAATGGTGGGCCTGAATGGACTTGAACCATCGACCTCACCCTTATCAGGGGTGCGCTCTAACCAGCTGAGCTACAGGCCCATTAACGACTGCCCTAATATATTAGCATAGGCTTCTTTTTTCGTCAATACTTTTTTTATTTTTTAAGATATATTTTTATAATGGAGCAGATAAAGCCTGAAAGTAACCCTGTATTCCATCACTAATCACTGTCGCCAGCTTTTTATGATAACTGCGACTTTTTAACTGTCCTCTTTCATTAGCATTAGATAAAAAGCCACATTCAATCAATACACCCAGTGATTGTGTTGCACGCAAGATATAAAAACTACTTGATGAAATATTTTTCCTTGTTCCCGTTAAGGTTTTCATTTGATTATGAATACTATCAGCTAATCTTTTCCCATCCTCACTTTTTTTATAATAAAAAACTTGTGATCCCCAGGCACTAGAATTTGAAGAATTCAAATGAATACTTAAAAATAAATCTGGCTGATATTCATCAATCTTTAACGCTCTTAAATACATATCATCCTGTTTAGAATAGTTATAATTTCTTCTTGTCATATCCTGGTCATCTGTTCTTGTCATATAAACCGTCGCTCCACGTGATTCCAATTCTTCTTTCAATGCAAAACTGATTTTCAAATTTAATTCATCTTCATCGACTCCAGCAATACTCGCTCCATTGTCTAAACCCCCGTGACCAGGGTCCAAAACTATCACTCTTTGATTTAACAATTGTGATGATGAAACATGAATAACTGGTTTATATAAACATGTACATAAAGCAAAAAGAATAATAAAAGACATCATTTTTTTCATATGAATCATCACCCGTTTATTTATATGAAAAAAGAAATGTCTTTATGCTTAGAGTCTTTCTCCTTATATTAACCTTTAGCAACAGATAAACGTTTTTTCTTTAAATCTTTTCCAATTGTCAGCATCATTGTTAAATAACATGCGCCTCCACCAATAAAGTTACTGATAGCTTCAGCAATAAAAACACCATCAATACCCATATATATAGGCAAAATCAAAGTCAATGGAACAACAATCATCACTTTTCTAAAAAGTGAAAAGAAAACCGCCTGTTTAGACTTTCCTAATCCTACCGCCACAGCTTGTCCCGTCATTTGAAAAGCCATCATAAAAAAGCCAAAAAAGTATAAATGAATAGCTTGCGTTCCATGTGTTATGATTTCTGGATTATGACTAAAGATCTGAATATAAAATTGAGGAAACAAAGTAATACTGAGCCATAAAAGAAAACTCGTTAAAAAGCAAGTGATTGTTGTAAAACGAATAGCTTTTAAAACTCTTTGATATTGTTTAGCTCCATAATTATAGCCAAGCACTGGCTGTGAAGCGTTAGCTAAGCCTTGTCCTGGTAAAGATACAACCTCTCTAATAGAATTAATAATTGTCATAATCGCAATATAGAAATCTCCACCATATGTCTGAAGTGTGGCATTACAAACAATTGTAACAACAGAATTTGTCAATCCCATCATAAATCCAGCCATCCCTAAAGCAAATATTTTTTTCACATGTTTTATTTTTAATTTCAGTCTTTCTTTTTTTAATTTCAATATCGTTTTTTGACCTGTTAAAAATTGGAATGTCCATAAGGCAGATACAAACTGTGATATTACAGTTGCAAGCGCTGCACCTTTGACTCCCATTGCTAAAACAAAAATAAAGATAGGATCCAAAATAATATTTGTTATAGCACCTAACAAAACTGTCATCATGCCTATTTTCGCAAAACCTTGACTATTAATAAAACTATTCATGCCTAAACCAATCAAAACAAATGGCGTTCCTAATAAATAAATGCTCATATAATCATTCGCATATGTAATGGTATTCTGACTGGCTCCAAAAGCCCATAATAACGGTTCTTTAAACAACAGTCCAATGATCATAATCAAAACTGAAAAAAGAATCAGTAAAGAAAACGAATTCCCCATAATTTCTTCTGCCAAATCATGATCTCCACTTCCTCTCGCTATAGAACAAAGTGGTGAACCACCCATACCAAATAAATTCGCAAAAGCAATAATAATTGAAATTAATGGCAAACATAAACCTAAGCCGCTCATCGCAAGAGTGGCTACATCAGGTAATCTTCCAATATAAATACGATCAACAACGTTATATAAAATATTGATAAACTGTGCAACAATCATTGGTCCAGCAATATGTAAAATATGCTGGGATACATTTCCTAATGCAAAGTTATTTTGATTTTGCATTTATATAAGCTGTAATAAATCTAATGGTTTTTCTAAAACAATTGTTGCATTTTTCATTTCTTCTTTAGCGACATTACCCCATTTGGCATATGTTTTTTCTTTATCTTTTATATTTAATTCTTCCATCACTTTCATACCAGGATAAGCCGCAAATTTTAAAATGTCTTCAAAACTCCAATCTTCATTTAATTCTTCTTTAATAATTCTCATTAATGGATACATATTCATATTTAATGTATTTAAAACTGTTCCATCAATATCATAAATAACTGCTTTATACTTTTTCATTTATTTTTCCTCTCTTTGATAAATCTTCATAAGCTTCTTTTAACCACTGATGTGGATATAAAATACGTTTATGTTGTAACTGTTCTTTTAAAAATAAATAAGCACTATATGCTAGTGACATCTGCATTCCTTCTTCAATAACATCTCAATAAGGAGGAAGTCCTGGTTGATCCCATTGTATTTTATCAGCTAGAAAAACAACGAGATCTATTTGACTAGGGTGTGCTTTGAGTGTCGTATGACATGTGATAGCTGATAAAACCTCTTTATCTTCAATTTGAAAGATGTTTTGTGCAAATAATGCAGAAACTCTTTGATGCAGCAGGAATGGATACTTTTTTCGGATGGATCTATTGTCCAGGCATTTTGTAACGCTATTTCCATCATTTGATTGTGAGAAATCACAGCACTGATGTCGTGTAATAAAGCTGCCTGATAACATTTTTGAGGATCAACTCCAAATCTATGAGCAAGTTTCAGACTCTCATTTGCAACTTTCAGACTATGTTCTTTCGTATGAATACAGTGATATGTATCAAAAAACTGACAAACATTCTCTTTTAAACTCAAATCTGGTGATATAAGATAGTCCATCATTGGCTATTCTCCACATAGCGATCAATATGACGTTCTACGACATCAAATGGCGCTGTTCCCGTTTCTAATAACGCTTCATGAAATAACTTATGATCAAAATTGTCCCCTAACGTTTCTTGAGCTTCTTCTTTCATTTGTGCTATTTTTTCATATCCAACATAATAAGGAACAAATGCTACTGGATTAGCTTGAAGCTGTTTATATAACGCTGACAAAGACTCTTCATCTAAAAGCATTCCATTGTCTTCTAAAAAATCAAGAACATCACTTTGACTCCATCCTTCATAATGAATACCAATATCTATCAAAATCGTTAAACTATTATTCAATAATTCTGCTTCTTTATATAACTGCAAAACATCTTCATCAATTTTATCTGTTAAATACTTTAAACATTCATATTGTGCATATGTCGCATAGCCTTCACTATATGCCTGACAGCTGGCAATGGCTTTTCTAAAATTGTTTGTCTGATTTTCATACATATACGCATATTGATACATGTGTCCTGTTAGCCCTTCATGTGCCACTGTTGCATAAGTAGATATCGTCTTGACATCATTTGTTTTAGGATTAACTCGCAACTGTTTCACTTGTGTTCCATCTAATGTAGGAATATTAAAATAAGCTGTTACCCCTGAATCAGAAGCTAAATTTTCATTGACATCTTGAATTTGATATGACAGTTGATCAACTTCAGGAAAATCTTGCGATAAATTTTGTTTAATAAACTTCAAAATTTCATCGTAACTCTGGAAATTTGTTTGAGGGAAATTCCCATTTGTATAATCTTCATAAAGCTCAGGATTTTGAATAGCTAATACAACCAGACGTTGCATATGCTGATGAAAAGCATCTTCCATCATATTTTTGACTTCTTCTACTGTTTGATCAGTTCCACTGCTTTGTTGTAATAATAAAGCATAGTATTCTTTACCATCTTTGAAATGAGCGAGTCCCTGCTCATTATTGGTACCATCTTTAAGATGAGATAAAGTAGTTATGATTTCTTGATAAGCTGGAAAGAAAGATGTTTGAAAAGCGTCTTCCATTTGTTGTTTATAATCTTCTTTCTTTTGCTTTGTGATATCTAGATTTTCAATATTTTCATAAACAGCCTGTAAAACAGGACTATGATCTTTTTGATCTAAAATTCTTTGACAATAAGTTAACACTGAATCAAAATCAATCATTAACAAACCTTTTTGAGCTTGTGTTTTTGTATAATCTAAAGCTTCTTGCGTATAGGGTAAAATATCTTTAACCATGATAATCATATTTTGTAAATCTTCTTCATTTCGTATGTCCCAATCAGTTAGTAAAGTTGGATATTGATAATGTAATCCTGTCATACTGGCAAATAAAGAACCATAATAATCAAATTTTTCATCACTCAATTTTTGATCAATTGATAATTGTGTTTTATAAATATCATAAGAATCTTTTTGATCTTCAGTTAAAGCATCATAATCAAATTCCATTAATTGTTCATAGGTATCATTTAACTCCTGTGTGAGTTTTTGCTGGTCATCTTGAGATGCACCCATGCCTAGTCCAACTTCTACCTGACTCATATCAATTCCAAAATCTTCTGGATGAGTCACATAAGTATGTAAAGTCACATAATCGTTTTCCATCGTTTCTATAAATTCCTGATTTAAAAATTGATCAAACTCTTTTTGAACTGTCACATTATCTTGCTGGCATCCTACCATGCAAAAGAATAATGTTATGGACAATAAAAACTGGATTGACTTTTTTAAATATTTCATATTTTTCCTCATTTCTTATTTGTTGTTATCTACACTTTCCGTGACTTGACTGACATCTTCCCAATGTAAGTTTTGAACTTCTGTTAGTAGTGATGAAAATATTTTTTTATCTGTTTTTCTATAAATCCCATAATACATCACATGTGCCTGTGGATCACTAATAGGAATAGCCTTGCGATTTTCTGATTTTCCTTCCTGTTTCATTGTAATATCACTTCTAAAATGAGGTAATGCCGATGCCTTAATCAATTCATTGAAAACCTGCCCATCTTCCTGAAATAACAAATGTGATTGAGGAATGACTTTTTGACAGATTTCATTCCAGAATCCTATTTTTGACAACAACAGAACACTTTCACCATTTAAGTCATCAAATGATATTTCTGGAAATAAAGCTAAAGGATGTGCTGGTGGTACAGATAAAAAGAGATTTTCTTCAAATAATGGCACACATTCATAATCAGGATCATCAATAGGATGATGAAAAACAATAATAGAAAATTCATAGTTTTTTAATCCTTGCAGTAAAATGTCTTCTCGAGAATCAAGAACATCATGAATTTGCATTTCAGGGTATAATTTTTTGAAAACATGACGTAATCCCCAGATGGGTGCTGGTGCACAGGACCCAATTTTCACTTCGTATTGGCTACGATTATAGGCCTGCAAAGTATTCACAATCTTTTCTTTATCATTTAAAAGTTTCTCAAAAAGTTCCACAGCCAATTTCCCATTTGCATTCAATTCAACTTTATTTTTCTTACGGTCAAAAAGCTGAATACCTAATTCATCTTCCAGACGTTGAATCGAACGTGTTAAAGCTGGTTGCGATATAAGTAAAACTTCAGCCGCTTTAGAAATTGTTCCCACTTTCGCAATCGTTAATAACTGTTCTAACTGATAAAATTCAATCATGAATACACCTCCATTTCACTATGCATTTTAATTATAGCACAATAAAATATTGATATTGTACTTTTTTCAACTCTTTTTCTAAAATAACAAGTGAAAGGAGGAGGTCAATGCAATATCAAAAACTCAATAATGGTGTCATGATGCCTATGTTAGGTTATGGAACATTTCAGATTCCACCTTTACAGACTGAAAAATGTATTCTTCATGCCTTAGAAAGTGGTTATCGTCTTATTGACAGTGCGGCTGCTTATTTGAATGAAAAAGAAATTGGTAAAGCTTTACAAAAATCTCAAATTCCTAGAAAAGAACTCTTTATCACAACCAAGGTATGGGTTCAAGATGCTGGTTATGAAAAGACAATGAAAGCTTTCCAGACATCTTTAGAAAATTTCGGTTTAGATTATATTGATTTGTATCTGATTCATCAACCTTATGGTGATTACTATGGATCTTATAGAGCCATGGAAGAATTATATATGAAAGGAAAAATCAGAGCACTGGGTGTCTGTAATTTTAGTCCGGAAAGATTTGTAGATTTATATATGAACTGTTCTATTAAACCGATGATTAATCAGATCGAATATCATCCATTCTTTCAACAAAAAAAAGCTCATCACCTGTTTGAACAATATCAATGTATAACACAGGCATGGGGACCATTGAATGAAGGTCAAAGACATATTTTTGAAAATCCAATATTATTAAAAATAGCAAAAAAACATCATAAAACAGTTGCCCAAATTGTATTAAGATGGCAAATCCAACAAGGAATTATTGCGATTCCGAAAACAATTCATCAAGAACGCATGATTGAAAATATGGATATATGGGATTTTCAATTAGATCAGGATGATTTTATAGAAATGAATAAACTCAATCTTGGTCATAGTGAAATCATTGATTATCAATGTTATTCAACTGCTAAAAACTTAAACAAATTTAAAATTCATGAAAATTCAACAAAGGAGATACACATATGAAAACATTTGAACTCAACAACAAACAACACATTCCTGCCGTCGGTTTTGGCGTTTTTATGATTCCAAACGATGGCCCAACTTATGATGCCACATTAGCTGCTTTAAAAGCAGGATATCGTCATATTGATACAGCTGCTGGATATATGAATGAAAGCGATGTTGGAAAAGCAATCAAAGATAGTGGTATTGATCGTCAAGATATTTTTATTACTTCTAAATTATGGTTACAGGATTATGGATATGAAAATGCGAAAAAAGGGATTGAAAATTCATTAAGACTGCTTGGTGTAGATTACATTGATCTTTATTTATTACATCAGCCCTATGGCGATTATTTAGGAGCATGGAAAGCTTTAGAAGAAGCTTATGAAGAAGGAAAATTGAAATCTATTGGTATTTCTAATATCACTGTCAACTTATGGAATCAATTTAAGGATGGTATGAAAGTCATGCCTGCAGTCAATCAGGTAGAATTTAACCCATTTGTTCAACAAAGAGAACTCAGAAAAGTGATGGATGAAAATCATATTCTTTTAGAAGCATGGTATCCTTTAGGACATGGTAATAAAGAATTATTAGAAAATCCTGTTATTTGTGAATTAGCTGACAAATATCATAAAAATGCTGGTCAGATTATCTTACGTTGGATTTATCAGGAAGGTGTTATTTCTTTACCAAAATCTACAAATCCTGAAAGAATGAAAGGAAATATTGATATTTTTGATTTCGAATTGAATGCCCAAGAAATGGAAAAAATGCGTGCTTTAGATACAGGTAAACCAACACACAATCCTGAAGATCCTGCCAATGAAGTCAGATTATCACAATTAAAGATTCACGATTAAAAAACATGATATCAGATTAAGGAGGTGAATCTACGACTAGCATCACCAAGTCACTAGGACCATTTCCTGATGGTGAGTTTGATGTTGATGTGTTTAGAATGCTGACCTTAAAACAAACAAAAATGACAAAAGCCTGTCCTGAAA
>NZ_NFLY01000062.1:0-10235 GCF_002161155.1 Massilimicrobiota sp. An105 | reverse complement strand
TAGAACTATATTTCTATTTAAATTGTGATGTATTATGCCGAGAAAATAAAGAAAACCATATGATTATTAAAGGGTAATTTAAATTAACTCGGCATAATAACTAACTCCACATAAGGAGGTCCCCTAAGTCCATTACTATCAAATGTCTATCTTAATGAATTTGATAAAGAAATGGAAAGAAGAGGAAATCGATTTGTAAGATATGCAGATGACTGTGTCATACTGTTCAAAAGTGAAAGAAGTGCTATGAGAGTCAAGGAAACAGTGACGAGATATCTTGAAGAGAATTTATTCGTTAAAGTCAATCAAGAGAAAACAAAAGTCGCTTATATTACTGGTGTAAAATTTCTAGGATTTGGATTCTATATAGAGAAGAGTGGTAACGTACGAATCACTGTTCATAAGAAATCAAAAGAAAAGATGAAAAGAAGAATCAAAGAAATCACAAAAAGAAATAGACCTATCAGTAGTAAGGAACTAGCTCAGGAATTAAAGCTCTATATTACGGGATGGATAAATTACTACAGGATAGCTGATATGAGAGGATATCTTGGTAAAGTTGACTCGTGGCTAAGACGAAGAATACGAATGATATATTGGAAGAGATGGAAGCTAGTAAGAACAAGGTATAGAAATCTGCAAAAGCTAGGTATAGACAGGAATAAGGCATGGGAATGGGCAAATACAAGAAAAAGCTACTGGCATATAGCCAATAGCTTTATACTCTCTAGAACACTGACAAACGAAAGATTAAAAAGATTTGGGTTTGTAAGTGCACTAGATTATTACAATTCTATAAACTTATGAAACGCCGTGTAGGGAACCCTACGCACGGTGTTGTGAAAGGGGCGAAAGATATTAATTCTTAGCCCCTATTCAATTTATTGTTTGTTTTTTGGATCTTTAACTATTTCAGCAATAGATGTTACAGCACCAGCCATACCTTGTAAATCAGTTGGAATAATAATTTTTGTTGATTCTCCTTTAGCAAGGTTTTCTAATGCTTTAAATCCTTCTAATGTAATATAAGCTTGTTGAGGTTGAGAACTATTGATATACTCGATACCTTTAGCTTGAGCTTCATAAACAAGTCTTAATGCTTCAGCTTCACCTTCAGCACGAGCAATCTGTGCTTCTTTTTCTGCAGTGGCTTCAAGAATCATAGATTCTTTTTTACCTTCAGCAGTTAAAATAGCAGCAGTTTTTTTACCTTCAGCCTGTAAGATGGCTTCACGTCTTTCACGTTCTGCACGCATTTGTTTTTCCATAGCTTCTTGAATATCACGTGGAGGAATAATGTTTTTAACTTCAACACGATGAATTTTAATTCCCCAAGGATCTGTAGCTTCATCAAGAATAGAACGCATTCTTGAGTTGATAATATCTCTAGATGTTAATGTTTCGTCAAGTTCAAGATCACCAATAATATTACGAAGTGTTGTGGCAGTTAAGGTTTCAATAGCATTCAATGGTCTGACAACACCATAAGTAAATAATTTTGGATCTGTGATTTGAAAATAAACAACAGTGTCAATTTGCATTGTGACATTATCTTTTGTAATCACAGGTTGAGGAGCAAAATCTAATACTTGTTCTTTTAAAGAAACTTTATTTGCAATTCTATCAAGCAAAGGAATCATAATATGCAACCCAACTGTACATGTACGATTATAAGCTCCGATTCTTTCTACAACATATGCATAAGATTGAGGAATAATACGAATTGTTTTTGCGATAATGACAACAACTAATACAACTAATAAAATAATCCATAAATATCTAAAGATTCCATCTAACATGAAGTATCATCTCCTTTGTTTATTTTTTTTACGACAACATGTGAACCTTCAATTGAAATAACTTCAGCATAATCGCCAATTTGAATTGTTTCATTATTAAGGCTTGTTGCTGACCATAAGTTTCCCATGACTTTGACTTCACCTTTTTGATCAGCAGTAATTGTTTCAGTGACTAAACAATGTTTTCCAATCATACGATCAAGGTTTGTTTTGACAGTATTTCCACGTAAGTATTTTTTAGCCAGTGGTCTTGAGGCAACAATACAGACAATGGAAACAATCGCAAAAATAACAATTTGCAAAACTTCTCCAACACCAAAGAAATGACAGATTAATGCAGCAATGGCTCCAATCCCAAACCAGATACTGACCAAGTCAATTGTAATGGCTTCGACAATGACCGCAATGACAAGAATAATAGTCCATACAAGAGTGATTGACATAATCATTTCCCCTTTCTCTTATAGTTGAACAATCATAATAGAATGAACAATATCATATGTAGCCTTGTACTTATAACATTGCTGTTTTGAAAAATCTAGATCAAATTCCACACTGAGGTCTAATACAAATGATTTGTTAGAAATTCTTCCATAGCTTTTTCCTAGTGAAATACGATGTAATTGACTCTTTGGGTAAATATTTTCATCTATTTCCTGTTTGGTAACAGGTTTGATTCCAATTTGTCTAGCGGTTCTATCTATCCCTAAAAGAACATAATTCACGTCTTCAAAATGAACACAGGCTGCTTTGTTTAAAGTTAAATTTGTTTCATAAATAGTAACAGTCATTGTGGCTATATCATTTGTTGACCATTCAAAGTTCATTTATATCCTCCTCCTTAAATATATTATATTATTAAAATTATTTTTTTTCAACAAAATTAAAAAAGATTTTAAATGTGTGAGTATACAATTTGGATAAGATAGTTTATAATACATGTAAAAGGAGAAAAGAATGAAAAAGAAAATATTATTTATATTATCAATGATGTTATTAATGGGGTGTCAATCAAGTCAACAACCCATCAATAAAATAACATTAACTCAACCAGCGACATTGCTCTATTTTTATATTGAAACATGTTCAGAATGTCAATCTTTCCAGGATGATGCTATTCCATATTTACAAGAAACATTTGGAGATACATTAACGATTCAACAATATGATCTTGATGATGAAGCGACACAGGCTGTTTATGAAGATGTCATTACACAGCTTGATCAGTTTGACCAATCGCTTTATGGTATGGGGCCAATGTATGCCTTAGATGGTTATTTTGCGAAAGTTGGCTATACTTCTGGTGATGAAGAATATTTAGTCAAAGATATTGATAACGCTATAAATGATAAAGCGTTAAGTGATGAATTAAGTGGACTACGTTTTCTTTATCAACAAGAATAATTGAAAAAGTTATTTCTTGTTTTATTGCTTTTTTTGAGTGGTTGTCAAAATCGACCACAATATTATTTATATGTTTATTATGCGAAAACATGTCCACATTGTCGTTCGTTTATTCAAGTTGTCATTCCTGAACTGGAAGAAGAATATGGTAGCCAAATGGATATTATCCAGCTGGATATTGATGAGGAATCATCAATTGAATCTTATGCGAAGACCTGTCATTTATTAGAAGATTATGTTGTGAATGATAACTCAGGTAGTGTGCCTTTTATTGTATTAGATGGTTATTTTGCATGGGTAGGTTATCAGATGGGCGAAGATCAGGAATTTTTAGAAATGGTTCGTCAGGCTATTGCTGGAGAAGAATTATCAGTTGATAATCATGAAATATATTTTTTTAAAGAAGGTCAGACATTTCACGAAGGAGGATGATGAAAAATGTCAACACCACATAACCAAGCACAAAAAGGAGAAATTGCGAAAACTGTTTTAATGCCAGGAGATCCGTTGCGTGCTAAATTTTTAGCAGAACATTATTTAGAAGATGTACATCAATTTAATGCTGTAAGAAATATGTTTGGATATACAGGATTTTATCATGGTAAAAAAGTTTCTATTATGGGTTCTGGAATGGGACAACCATCTATAGGAATATATTCACATGAATTGTTTACGCAATATGATGTAGAAGCTATTATTCGTATTGGATCTTGCGGTTCTTTACAAAAAGATGTTCATTTAAGAGATATTATTATTGTACAAGGGTCTTGTACAGATAGTAATTTTGCTCATCAGTTTGAATTGCCAGGTACTTATTCTGCGATTAGTTCATATGCTTTATTAGAAAAAGCTGTAGAACAGGCCAAATTGAAAGGTGCCAGCTATCATGTTGGAAATGTTATTGCATCTGATATTTTTTATCATGCTGATCAGGATTCAGGGAAAAAATGGGCATCTATGGGCTGCTTAGGTGTCGAAATGGAATCTTATGCTTTATTTGCAACAGCGGCTTATCTTGGTAAAAAAGCATTGACATTACTTACTGTTTCTGACTCTTTAGTGACTCAGGAAGAAACAACTGCTCAAGAAAGAGAACAGACATTTACGACAATGATGGAAATAGCTTTGGAGATTGCTTAATGCTAAAGAAAGTTGCTTTATATGATTTTGATAATACAATTGCTTCAGGAGATACAATCGTTCGTTTATTGAAATATGATTTAAAGAAGCATCCTGTACATTTTTTCTATTTTTTTAAAGTCGCATTTTATTACTTTTTATATTTATTACATATCAGTAGTTTTGAAAAAGCCAAATCTGCTTTATTGTTTCCACTTGATCATATGGATAATTCACAATTAAAAACATTTTATGAAAATGAAGTGGTTTCAAGCTATTATCCACATATGATCAAACAAATGGAAAAAGAGCATCAACAAGGCTATATTGTGATTGTTTGTACAGCTTCTTGTGAAGTTTATATGAAATATCATCAGTTACCTGCTGATTATTTAATAGGAACTCGAACACTCACAAAAAATGGTCAACCAACAAGCACAGTTATTGGTAAAAATTGTAAAGGTGAAGGAAAAGTACCACGTATTCTTGAATGTTTAAAATCACAGAATATTGAAATTGATTTTGAAAACTCTATTGGTTATTCTGACTCTACTTCAGATTTACCTATGTTAGCTCTTGTCAAAAATAGAAAAAGAATTGCTTTAAAGACTGGTAAAATAAGTGATTTTTAAAAAATCATCATATAAAAAAGACAGAACGTCTAGAAGTTATACTTCAAACGTTTTGTCTTTTCTTTATCGATCTAAATCAGTAAATAACAACATAATATTAATAATACCAGCAATTCCTACAATCATATAGATAATGGCACTTAAAAGCGCATCGCCAAAAACAGCTTCTACAAGATTAAAATTAAAGAGGCCAATGAGTCCCCAGTTGATTGCACCAATAATGGTAAAAACTAAAGCAATTTTCTGTATCATATTCATTTTTTCTATCCTCCTAATGATATTATAACCAAACCTCATATCTTTATTCATAAAAATATTGACAAATCATAAGATGTGATGAGGAGGAATAATCATGAATAAAAAAATCATTGCTATTGCAGTGAGTGTGATTGTTGTGATTGTTATAGGTGTAAGCTGGTTTTTTTTGAAATCTACATCACTTAATGATTTGATTGAAGAAGCGAATCAATGTCAAAGTTATCAACTTGTAGGAAATATGGAGATGTTAGAGAATGATGAATTAAAATCTTATCAGGTCACATCAACTTATGCACGTATTGATAAAAAAGATTATTATAAAGTTGAGCTTTACGATAAATCATTAAATCAATCACAAGTGATTGTTAGAAATGATGAAGGTGTGTTTGTCTTAACGCCATCACTGAATCAGGCTTTTCAATTTCAAAGCGAATGGCCTCATAATTCACCTAAACCATACATCTATCAATCACTTGTATCATTTTTAAAAGATAATAAATCTGAAAAAGTAAAAGATGGATATCTGGTTCAAGGTGAAATGACTTATGAAAATGATGAACGTGTTAAAAGTCAGGAAGTGAAGTTTGATAAAACTTTAAAACCAGTATATATTAGTGTGTTTGATCAGGATGGAACAGAAGTTATTAAAGTTGAAGTCACATCTTTTGAAATGAATCAGGATATGAAAAAAGATAGTTTTTTACAAAACAATATCATTAAAGAAACAAAAACAGAATACACAGATAGTGTGGCAGCATCATTACCACTTTATCCAGTATCTTTAATGGGATCAACACTAGAAAATGAAAAAGTATCTACAATTGATGATGAAATTAATCATATTTTAAAATTTACTGGTGAAAAATCATTTACTATCGTTGAAAAAACATCAAAAGAAAATGATGATTTACAAATTGAAAGTATTGATGGCAAAATGATAGATATGATTGATGGAGTAGCTTTTGAAAATGATCAGCAAATGACATATATTTCATCAGGGGTTGTTTGTTCTCTTTATTCTAATGATTTAACATCACAAGAAAAACTCGCTGTTTTATCAAGTATGCAATCATCACAAGTGAAATAGGGGAAAACCCTATTTTTTCTTGAAAAAAAGAGTATGATGGATTATACTAAAACAATGAAAAGGGGTGAAAATGTGATACATTATCGTGATACCTATGCCTGCATTCGTCTAGATTATTTACAGGATAATGTTGAAACATTATATCAAAAAGTACGTAAACCGCTTATGGCCATCATTAAGGCTAACGCTTATGGACACGGTTATCAGCAGGTTGCCAATATTTTAAAGGATAATCCACATATTTCAATGTTTGGTGTTGCAACACTGAAAGAAGCTATTGATTTAAGAAAGATTGGAATTCAACAGGATATACTTGTTTTAGGTGCTATTCCTATTGAAGATTTGGATTTGGTTATTCATTATGATATTACTTTATCGTTATTTTCAAAGGAATATATGGCTGAAATTCAAAAGCTTTATCATCATCATAAACCTGTGAAAGTTCATATTAAAATAGATACTGGAATGAATCGTATTGGTTTGAAATCAAAAGCAGAATTTGAGGATATTTTGGCTTGTTGTCAAAATTCTATGTTTCAGGTTGATGGTGTTTTTACGCATTTTGCAACTGCTGATGATGAGATGCAAAATGATGCTTATGAACAGCAAATTCAGATGTTTTATGATATTATTGGTCAACATTCTTTTCGATATATCCATTGCCAAAATTCAGCTGCTATGATGTATCATCAAGATGACCGCTCTAATTTGGCACGTATTGGTATAGCTATGTATGGCGTTGATCCATCTGGTGAAGAATGTCAAGCACTCAAACAGGTGATGTCTTTATATACACGTGTTTCAATGATAAAACAGGTTAAGAAGGGTGAACGCATTGGCTATGGACTCACATATACAGCTTTAGAAGATGAGTATATAGCCACATTACCTATTGGATATGCCGATGGATTGATTCGTGCGAATCAGGGTAGAGAAGTTTATATAGAGGGACATTATTATCCAATTGTTGGTAGAGTTTGTATGGATCAAATGATGGTTAAGGTCGATCAGAATGTTCATTTACATGATCGTGTGGAAATTTTTGGTGAACATATAACACTGGCTCGTATGGCTAAGGAATTGTCAACAATCCCATATGAAATTGTGTGTTTAGTGAGTGAACGTGTCGAAAGAATTTATAAGAAATAAAAATTCCATTGAAAAATATGATGGAGTTAAGAATTTGATGATTTTTGAGGAGTATATAAAAATATGCTTCTCTTTTTTCTATATATGAGATAAGAGACAAAATATTTTTGTATGAAAAATAAAAGGTAAAAAGTCATATCTCAAGTTTGTCATTGTCATGGTCAGTGAGAATATAATAATAAAAACCAGAAGAGAATATCACTTCTGGTTAAAATAGTGTCAACTTCATTTTATAATATTGTTTATTTTTTATTCGAAATTTTCTTTAACGAAATCATATAAAGAATAATATTGATTGTATCCTTCTTTTTTGGCAGTCATCTTTCCATCTTTAATAATAAGAGTTGCTGGATAAGTCACATTTGTATCAAATGTTTTTTCTACATAACTGTCAATATTATCAACTTCAGATGTATCTAGATAATAAAAAGGTGTAGAACGATTTTTGGTTGTATATGTCGTCATGATGTCTTGATAACTGACCATTGTGGAATCAGTTGAATCTCCTAATACAACGACAAAATCTTCTTTATCTTCTATCATTTGAGTTAATCGACTTTCTGATACTGTCTTATAATCTTTAAATGTTGCCTGACGATATATAAAGAGTCCTAAGAATATCAAAAGCACTAATCCAAAGACACTAATTTCTTTTGCAAACTTCTTTATAAAATTCATGTTTGATGCCTCCTAATGTTCATATTCTAACAAATTTCAGGACATATGACAATAAGAAGATTGTGTGAATGTTTGGGCTTGTTTCAAAGTCCTGTTTCTTTTATAATAAAAAAGACGAGAGGTGGTCATTATGAACGAACACGATTCAACACGCTATCTTTTTGCACAAAGTATTAAAGATTTAATGGCAAAACAGTCATTAGATAAAATGACTGTTACAGATATTGTGAAACATAGTGGAATGACAAGACAAACTTTTTACCGCTATTTTAAAGATAAATACGATTTGGTTAATTGGTATTTTGAAAAACTGGCTGATAAATCATTTCGACAGATTGGCAATTCTTCAACACTGAGAGAAGGACTGATTAAGAAATTTACTTTTTTACTGAATGATAAAATCTTTTTTATGCAGGCGTTCCAATCTAAGGATTATAATAATGTCGAAAATTATGATTATCAGTGTATTTTAGAGTTTTATCAGAATATTATTTATAAAAAAATAGGAAATATTCCTACGGATATTATGTTTTTATTAGAAATGTACTGTCATGGTTCTATCACAATGACAGTGGAATGGGCGATTTCAGGAATGAATAAGACACCTGAAGAAATGGCTGATTTATTAATTCAAGCTTTACCTCCTAAATTAGAACAATTGTTGTCTGATTTATAGTTTTAATGAGCCTATATGAGACATGTTAATAGGTTATGAAAGTGGAGTTCATATCAATATAGAATTCCTGTGAAAATGTTTTATGAAGTAAAGTGACAAACGCTTTCATTTGTCACTTGTTTTTATTTTCACAAGAATGTTAAAATAGAATCAGCAAAATAAAGGAGATGTAATAAAAATGGCAAACAGATTTGTATTAAATGAAACAAGCTATCATGGAAAAGGAGCAATCAATGAAATTGTTACTGAAGCAAAAGCAAGAGGTTTTCAAAAAGCATTGGTTTGTTCTGATCCGGATTTAATTCAATTTGGAGTCACAAAAAAAGTAACAGATTTATTAGACGAAGCAGGATTAGTTTATGAAATTTATTCAGATATTAAAGCTAATCCAACAATTGAAAATGTACAACATGGTGTAGAAGCATTGCATAATGCAAAAGCTGATTATATTATAGCTATTGGTGGTGGATCATCAATGGATACTGCTAAAGCGATTGGAATTATTGATCGTAATCCAGAATTTGGAGATGTAAGAAGCTTAGAAGGTGTTGCTGATACTAAAAATCCATGTACACCAATCTTTGCAGTACCTACAACAGCAGGAACAGCAGCTGAAGTCACTATCAATTATGTTATTACTGATGCACAAAAAGATAGAAAAATGGTATGTGTAGATGTTCATGATATTCCAGTTGTTGCTTTTGTTGATCCTGATATGATGGCAAGCATGCCTAAAGGTTTAACTGCTGCAACAGGTATGGATGCATTGACTCATGCGATTGAAGGATATATTACTAAAGGAGCATGGGAAATGAGTGATATGTTCCATTTAAAAGCAATCGAAATCATTGCGAAAAACTTAAGAGGAGCTGTTGAAAATACACCAGAAGGTAGAGAAGGTATGGCTTTAGGTCAATATATCGCAGGTATGGGATTCTCTAATGTTGGTTTAGGATTGGTTCATAGTATGGCACATCCTCTTGGAGCATTATATGATACACCTCATGGTGTGGCAAATGCAATTATTTTACCAACAGTTATGGAATACAATGCACCATATACTGGTGAAAAATATAAAGATATTGCTGAAGCAATGGGTGTTGATACAACAGGTATGAGCCAAGATGAATATCGTCAGGCTGCAATCAATGCTGTTAAACAATTATCACAAGATGTTGGTATCCCAGCTGATCTTAAAGATATTGTGAAAGTTGAAGATTTAGACTTCTTAAGTGAATCAGCTTTAGCTGATGCATGTTGTCCAGGAAATCCTAGAGATACAAGTGTTGAAGAAATTAAAGCATTATATCAATCTTTGGTGAAATGAAAAACTAAATTCCACTTTGTATATTTAAATTCAACTCTTCTTGTGGGAGTTGAATTTCAAATTGCAAAGTGATTTTTTGTATTATAAAAATCACCTTCAGATATTG
>NZ_NFLY01000061.1:0-10907 GCF_002161155.1 Massilimicrobiota sp. An105 | reverse complement strand
CGATAGGATTCAACGAGTGCGCAAAAACAGGTATTTTTCTTACCCTTATTATTTTTGATAACTCTAACGAACATAGAAGCACCTTCTTTCTTAACTACATTATACAACAAAAGTAAAGGAAATAAGATAATAAATAGATAATTATACTTAACTACAAGTAAAAAAGACACTCTTTTATTTCCAAAAAAATAAAAAAGAGCCAACTTACTAAGTTGACTCCATTGCGCCCATTTTATGGGCTTTTTTTAATTTAGAAATCAAAATTGATACATTTTCGATACATTTTATCTTTGTATTTTTGTAATAAAAGTATTAAAAAAGCACCTGAAAAGTGCTTAATTGTATAGATTATCAGTGACACCAATAAGATCAGTATCGTCTAAATTTGTATATATATCCATTGTTGTATTGATATTGGAATGTTTGGCCAACATTTGTGCTGTTTTTATGTCTATTTTCTTTCTGATGATCTGAGTGACAAATGTATGTCGCAACATATGAAAATAAAAATCAAAACCATTCTTCTTTCCTAGCTTATAGCATTTGTCTACAGCTGATTTATAGCTGAGATAGTTCATGTCATTGTTGAAGCAAACCGGATCGGTTACAGGGTATTTATGAAAATGCTCAGTTAATATATTCACTAATTCATTTGGTATTGGTATGACAGCAGTTGACGATTCTGTTTTATATAATTCTCTATTTCATCATGAAGTTGCTTTTTTATGGTTATTGTCTTATTTTTTAAGTCGACATCTACTCTTGTCAATGCCAGAACTTCAGCTATTCTTATGCCTGTATAAAGGCCGATATAAAGCATGATGATATAACTATCATATCTTATCTTTTGATTGAGGTTGGATGGCTTAATGACTCAATGAGCGTATTGAATTGTGCTATTGTGATAGTATTATTTTTAGTTTCTTTTTTACCGCTGATATTTAAACGAGAATAGGGTATTCTTTTTATATAGAATAAATTGTATGCATAGACAAATACTATGTTTATAATTGATTTAACGACTTTACATGTATTATGTGAATATGTTTTCTCATAATTATTTAGTAGCTCCTGAATCAGATCATAATTGATCTTGGTGATATCTATATGTCCTAGATACTTTTTGATTATTTTTGAATAGAGTTGTTTTCTGCTGCTGAATGTTCTTTCTCTGATATCAGCAGATCGGATATATTCATTAAAGACATCATCAAAGTTTTTTGACTTTGTTATGTATATTCCATTTTCAAACTCTTGTTTTTTCATGGATTCATGAAGCAGGGCTTCTTTTTTTGTATCAAATCCATTTTATATATATCTCTTTTTGACACCGTATTTATCAGTGTATTGAAAATTGACCTGATATTTATATCCGTTCTTAGATTTCTTGGATGCTCTTTTATAAATAGGCATAGATTACACACGTCCTTTCATTTATATTTGCCTTAGACGTGCTCTTATGATAAAATTGAGTACGTAAAAGGACTTTTGGCCGTTATTTTACATTAGTGATATTGGCGTATCACATTCTAGTGGTGGTATCTTTACGGAAACCATTGCATAACCACTCTATTGGCGTAGGGTGGTTTTTATATGCAGAAAAGCACCAGCTTTCGCCAGTGCTTTTCAGTGTTACTCCAGTATTACCACTCAAACGGTGGATAACCTTAGATATACACGTATATTACCATCAAACTTTTAAAATGTCAATATCTTTTCATTTTACGAAAAATGATATGATGTAATATTGTGTATATAATATAGTATGCATTGGCTTGAAAAAAATTATTCATTTTCACCAAATAAATATAATTTTAAATTGTTTTTTATATTTTGTTTTTCAGCAGCATTCAAGACAATAGTTTTACCAGCTTTATCACATAATGGTCTAACGACTCTTTTTACACTGACACGTCTTATATCATTTAGTTTGGCATAATTGACATCTCCATTTACTGTAATAGGTACATTAAAGTAATATTTAGATGCTCTTTTCTTTGATGTAATAGGTATAACAATATAACTTGAATCACTAGGATTTTTAACAGAAACATTCTTTCTGAAAATAATAGCAGGTCTTAATTTATGTAATTCAGAGCCAACATTTTCACCAATTTCAATATAATACAATCCCCACTTGATTAGTCCGGGATTTCTTTTTATCGACTTATGAAATTGGATATTTGTTTTATGCTCAAACCAAGTAATATATTTATAATGATCTTCTGTAGTGCTATAATCAACATTTTGAATATTCATTCTTCTTATACTTCCTAGTTGATGATAAGTGTGAAAAACTTTATGGCATAATTTGGCTAAAACACTTTCAGAAATATCTAAATATTCTTCATAAGAAATTGTTATACGTTTCCCTCTTAAGCTTAATTGTTTTCCAATAAGATTTTCTTTGATTTCAAAAGCTTCAAGTGGATAAGCAACTTTATTCATTCTAGATATTTTTATATAAAATTTATTTTCATCTATTTCATCCATTGGAACAATACAAACTCTTTTGGCTAAATTGGTGTGGCACAAATAAATGCATAGATTATTCGTTGTGCCATCTAAAGGATTTTTATAATAATGTACATTACCGAACCATAAGTCAGTAGTTGCATTTGTTTTAGATGTGCTCATTCTATTCCTCCTTGAATCTCTCATTACCCTGTTGGTAGCAGGGGAGTTTTTTGTTTTATAAATCTATATTTAGGTTTTCTCTGTAGAACATTATTTCAGTACCGATATATTTTCTTTCAACTGTATAAGTTAATTGATATGTTTGATAGTTTGAGAAATCATACATTCTAATAATTTCATCAACATTGTCGTATGTTACAATCCAGGGATAATTTAATTCTCTTACTATTTCAGCAATTTCCCTATGATCTTGAATGGTAAAATAGTTTTGATATAATTGACTACCCTTTTTAAAATAGGGAGGATCAATGAAGAAAAATGAATTATTAGGGAAGTTTAATCTTAGAAAATCACGTGCATCAAAATCAAATATTTGAATTTTATCTCTATTATCATAAATTTGTTGTACACGTTTGATTAATTTTGATTTATTAAATCTGCAATCAATTAAATAATTGCCATTTTGTTTATAACCACCGATAGGGCCAGCTGTTATTATTCCAGATCTATTCGTTCTATTTAAATAGAAAGTTGCAAACCCTAATTCCAATACATTGTCAGGTTTCGAATCATATATGTTTTTTTGGTGTTCTCTCTCCTCGATTGATATAGGAGCATCTCTAATTAGTTCGATAAACTGAGGTCCAAAATTTAATATTGCAGACCAAACAGAGTAGATGGCAGGATCAATATCATTTAGGATGATGTTGTCAACTTGACCGTTAAATAATAAATTCAAGGCCAAGTTTGCTCCACCAGCAAAAGCTTCAATATATGTACAACCAATTAGATTGTTTTGTTGTAATATTTCTAATGTTTGATTATACATTTTACCTTTGCCACCAGGATATCGTAAAGGTGAATAATGTGCCATAATAATACCTCCTTATGCGTATTGTAACAAAATTCGCAAAGAATGGCCAATTATATTTAAACTCTTTCATAAGTCAAAATATAATTAAGTATATCGAATAATATACCCGAAGTATAATTATGAAGAATACTTAAATCATCAGATAATAAATAAGGGTGATGTATTAATAAATCTAAATTATCTTTAGTAGCAAAGTTTCCAAAGAAAGTTCTAAAATATTTGTTAATATTCCTGTTATAGAATATATCGGTATTGTTTTCTAGTGCATTATTGATTTTTTCTATCATTTTGCCTAGGTTTGCATCACCGTTATTATGACATTTTGAATATATATTTGGATGATATACAGATAACCAATATTTTAAGCATTGTTCAATTAATGCTCTAATTAAATAATATGTTGATAATTTGTATGTTTTATAAAAACCATATTGACCTCCAGAAAGTTTCTCTAATTCTTTACGTATATTTATAAATGCTAGATGTTGTTCTTTTGGTATTTTTGAATTCTTTGTGACATATAGCTCTTGTAATCTAAATTTTTTTGGCTCTGGTTTAGAATCATTTTTGTTGTTAAAAATATTATCGTTTTCATAATTATCTTGATTTATATTATCAGGATTTTTTTTAGACGATAATTGATTGTCCATACTATTTATTGCTTTAGATGAATCATCATTTTCTAAATTTGGCTTTGCATTTTCTTTATTATTTGTTTTATTGTTTGTACTACTAATTTGACTTTTTATTTTTTCGAATTCATTATTTAATTCGGAAAATAGTATTTTTCTTGCGTCTGCATTAGTTATTATGTGATGTGTCTGTCCTTCAATTCTATCTGTTATTAGTTTAAATTTAATTTTAAAATCTTCCAAATCTATTTTAATTTCATATTTATCATTTGTTTTTTGTATGCCTAGCCATGCTTGTCCATCACGTGTGAATAAACGTTCCCAATTTGTTTTTGTTATCTTTTCACGTTTTTTACTAGAAAGTATATTATTTTCTTCTAATAAGTTTAAAAAAGCGTAAATTGGATCTTTCTGACCCTTGTTTCTTTTATGGCGAGCTTTTTCGTTAGAACCCCAAGTAACTGTTCCTATTCCATTTTGCTCACCTTGATGCTTTAATTCCATAGCATGTTCTAAGATATTAGCATCTTTTGTTATATAACACATAATTTCTTGAGGGGGTGCATCAAAATCTTGTAACAAACTTTTTACACGTGCATATAATTTAATGTTATTTGATACAATTAATTCTGGATTATTTAAAATTTTAAATGCTGCAACTCTTCTGTTGCCTTCTTTGCTATACAAAGTGTTTTTATCAGTAAGTAAAAGACCAACTATATCAATAGGATTTTGACCATATTCTAATATGTCTTTCATTAAGTTAAAAATTTTGTTGTCAAAGTTTCTAGTTTTCATTAATGTTTCTAAAGTAAATTTATCTTCCTCTACAGGATCATGCCTCGGATTAGTAGGATCAAGACTTATATCATTTATATTTACTTTTGCATATCCTTCTTTATATTCCATATCATGTTATCCTCCCCGTATATTTAAACACAAATTGTGTTTTTGCTAATTCAAAATATATTTTTCTTTCATCTCTTTTACCATCATGTGAGTTTCTTGCTACTGATATGATAAACATCTTGAATTGATGATTGCAAGATATTCATTCCCATTATAGTATGTAAAGTCATTCACATAGCTTGGCATATTTGTAATTTTTAAGTTAATGTTATTCCAACGTAGAAAATCTTCAACGCACATAATTATCACACCTTACTTAGTTTCTTTATTAAATGTGTCGATAATCTTTAATATTTGTGTTAAGTCTTGTGGTTCTAATTTCTTTGCTTTATCAAATAAAATAACTAATTGTTTATTTGCGTGTATCTCGTTGTACAAATCAACAAGATTAGGATAGTTATCTTTAAGGTATTCAACATTTTCTTCGTAGTTTTCTAAACTATCATTTTTATATCCGTATATGAGTTCATCAGTAGTGATATTAAAAATATCAGCTAATTTTTGAATGACGCTAATTCTAGGCATTACTTTTCCTGATAACCAATAAGAAATGGATGATTCGCTTTTCCCAACTAATTCTCCTAATTCTTTCATCGTTAAATTTTTGCTATTCATTAAACTTCTAAGTATCTCAGGGAATTTTACCTCTTTTTTCATAAACTCACCATCCTCAACATTATTCTAACATTAAACAAAATATATCTCAAGAATTCTCTTGAATAAAATTCATGAACAATCTTGAATAAAATTCAAATTATCATTAACTTGAATTAAATACGAGTCTATAATAAATAAAAAATATCTGATGAATATTTTTGCTATTGGACATTTTCCTGCTACTTGTAGAATCCAATGTTATAAAATAACAATAGAATTAGTCACTAAAGATAATATTTGCTAAGAAAATGAGAATGTTATTGAGAGTGGATTAGGAGAATAGAATCATGCAAAGATGGAACAGACTTACTCAAAAGATTTAGCTGTTTACTTAGTTGAACATGATCAAATTGTAGGAGGATTGATTGGATATACCCATGGAGATTAGCTTTTTATAAGGTGGTTATGGATTTCACCTTTATTAAGAGGACAAAATAAGGGAACAGAAGTATTATGAAAAGCAGAAGCAGTTGCGAAAGAAAGAGGCTGTCAATATAGTTTTCTAGATACATATGAATTTCAGGCACCAGATTTTTATATGAAATGAGGTTATCAGGAAATCTTCAGTATGCAAGAACATCCTGCAACAGGGAAACACTATTATATGAAAAAATCACTTATTTAAAAATTTTTTCAAGATATGTTATTTAGCTTGTGATTTGAATTCAATCTATCATATAATATACTTATCGAATAATTATAAATTAAGGGAGGAAATTATGTGAAAAAAAATGGAATTTTAGATGTTAAGTATTCTTTAACACAAATTCTTTACTTTGCATCCTACAGTGCTCTTATGGGATATGCATCTGTATATCTATTAGATCGAGGTGTGTCGAATTCTTTAATTGGAACGACTTTGGCATTGGTTAGTATTATTGCAGTATTTACGCAACCTATGGCAGCCTCAGCAGCTGATAAAAAAGTGATTAGATTACAACCATTAATTATTGTGATATTAGCTTTAGCCGTCATATTGTCATTAGGTCTGTATTTCTTTAAATTACCAACAATAATATTATTATGTGTGTTTGTTGGAGTTGTCACATGTATGATGACAATTCAACCATTATTAAATTCATTAGCATTTCTTTTTGAAAAATATGGTATTGAAGTGAATTATGGATTAGCTAGAGGATTAGGAAGTGCTGCCTATGCCCTTGCATCTGCTGTGCTGGGTTATCTTGTAGAAGATTTTGGAACAAGCATGATTCCATTATTCTATATTATTGGAAATATCTTATTAATTGTCGTTGTCTATACATATGTTGTACCAAAGAATCAAAGACATGTTGTACATCGTGAAGAGAATCAGCATGAAGAAGTTAAACAGGAACAATTATCATTCTTTCAATTTTGTTCAATATATAAAAAATTTATGATTTTTGTTGTGGGTGTTATTTTAGTTTTCTTTACACATACAATTATTAATAATTTCTTTATTCAAGTCATTACTCCTATTGGTGGAACTGAAAGTCAAATGGGAATCGCTGTATTTATTGCTGCAATTGTTGAATTACCAGCTATGGCTATGTTTAATGTTATGCGTAAGAAAATAGATTGTTCAACATTATTAAAAATATCTGTGATTATTTTTGGATTGAAACACTTATTAACTTTTTTAGCAACTAACGTCTTTATGGTTTATGTTGCACAAGTTTTACAAATTGGTGCTTATGCTATCTTTATCCCTGCTAGTGTTTATTATGTTAATGAGGTTATTTCTAAACCAGATCTTGTTAAAGGGCAATCTATGGTTACAGTTGGAATTACAGCCAGTGGTATTATTGCTAACCTCGCAGGTGGAATCTTATTGGATACTATTGGTGTTCATGATTTATTAATGATTGGTGTTGTTGTATCTGTTATTGGAGCTTTGATTGTTTTCATGTCTATTGAAAAGAAAAGAGCTTCTATTGAATAGATCATAACGAGCATAGAGAAATCTATGCTTTTTTTATGCTTGTTAAGCATTATAATGAATAGATTATAAGTATTAGACATTAAAAAAAGACTTTTATATAATAGAAAAGTCAAAGGATGGTGGGGATATGTTTTCAAATCGTGCATTAAAAGAAATGATTGTTCCACTTTTTTTCGAACAATTATTAGTTATGCTAGTAGGGATAGCAGATACTTTTGTTGTCAGCTTTGTGTGAGAGGCAGCTGTATCTGGTGTTTCTTTGGTCAATATGTTTAATACAATTTTTATTTATCTGTTTACAGCATTAGCCTCAGGTGGTGCTGTTATCATCAGTCAGTATATTGGCTGTGAAGATCAAAAAAATACAGTGAAGTCATCCAGCCAGTTGCTTATGTTTTCTACTGTATTTTCAGTTATTATAGCTATTATAACATTGATATTTAATCGTCCATTATTAACGCTTTTATTTGGAAAAGTTGAAAATTCTGTTATGGAAGCTTGTGTAACTTATTTAAGAATATCTGCCTATTCTTATCCAGCCTTGGCTATTTATAATGCTGGAGCTGCACTTTATCGCAGTATTGGAAAAACCAGTACAACGATGTATATTTCTTTGATTTCCAATTTTATTAATGTGGTTGGAAATCTAATTGGCGTTTTTGTTTTGGATGCAGGCGTTGCTGGTGTTGCATATCCTTCTTTAATTGCCAGAACTTTTTCAGCAGTTGCGATTACAGTTCTCTGTTTTTCAAAAAGCCGTTTTGCTCATTACAGTAAAGAATGGATTTTGAAATGGGATGGACCTATGTTAAAAAGAATTTTAAATATTGCGATTCCTAATGGAATTGAAAACGGTATTTTCCAGCTTGTTAAAGTTGCATTAAGCAGTGTTGTCGCTTTATTTGGAACTTATCAGATTGCAGCGAATGGAATTGCTCAAAGTATTTGGTCATTAGCGGCACTGATTGGCTCAGCGATGGGACCAGTCTTTATAACTGTGATTGGACAGTGCATGGGAGCCAATCAGGTAAAAGAAGCAGATTATTATTTTTATAAACTGATGAAATTAACACTTGTGTTATCTATTATCTGGAATGTTCTTGTCTTTATCATTACACCTATTTTTATGCAATTTTATCAGGTTTCAGAAGAAACACGACAATTGGTTATTATCCTTGTCTTCATTCATAATGTTTTTAATACTGTTGCCTTTCCATTTTCAGGACCATTATCAAATGGACTCCGTGCTGCTGGTGATGTCAAATATACAATGGTTGTTTCCATTGCTTCAACAGTTTTAGGAAGATTGATTTTCTCATTGATCTTTGCGATAGGATTGAACCTAGGAGTCATTGGTATTGCCTTAGCCATGTGTCTTGACTGGTCAATGAGAGGGATTATCTTTTATATTCGCTTTCGTTCAAAAAAATGGACAAAGTTTAAAGTTATTTAAATCTTCTTGTGATGAGAAGATTTTTTTTATAAAATAAAGATAATAGAAAAGAGGCGACCATATGATCAAAGATATCGTAAAAGATCAATTTTTTTTACAACAAAAATCAATAGATGCCACAAAGGAAGATTTACCTGTTGTTCAGGATTTATTAGATACCATTCAGGCTCATGAAACTTGTGTTGGCATAGCAGCTAATATGATAGGTGAATTAAAAAATATTATCGTTGTCTATGATGGAAAACAATATCTTGTGTTGATCAATCCGCAGATGATACAGGCACATAAACCACTCTATACCTGTCAGGAAGGATGTCTATGTCATGATGGTTTGAAAGAAACAAAACGTTATGAAAAAATAAAAGTGAAATATTTAGATCAGGACTTTCGTCCAAAAATCAAAACCTTTGATAAACAAACAGCCCAGATTATTCAACATGAAATAGATCATTGTCAGGGGATTTTAATCTAATGGAAAAGAAAAACTGGTTACATAGATTAAAAAATATTGGACCAGGAGCCATTGTTGTGGCTGCTTTTATTGGGCCAGGAACGATCACAGTTTGTTCTTCGACAGGGGCAAGTTATGGATATACTTTATTGTGGGTGTTATTATTTGCGACAATTGCAACAATTATTTTTCAGGAAATGGCAGCCAGATTAGGCATTGTTACAAAAATGGGACTTGGTGAAAACATTCGTGAGAAAATTTCTTCTCGCACAATCAAAGCCATAGTATCAGTCATTGTTGTGATGGCTATCTTTGTAGGGAATATTGCTTATGAAACAGGTAATATGACAGGAGGTGCTATGGGTATAGCAACATTGCTTCCTCATGTCCCTATTTCATCAATTGCTATTGTTATGGGAATTATTGCTATGATTTTATTGTTTTCTGGAAGTTATCAATATATTGAAAAGTTTTTAACAGCTTTGGTTTTTGTGATGGCTTTTACTTTTATTTTAACGACTTTTTTATCAAAACCAGATTGGAGACAAATCATCGCTGGTTTTATACCAAGTTTTTATGATGTAGACTGGTTAAGTGTTGTTGGCCTTGTTGGAACAACAGTTGTTCCTTATAATTTGTTTTTACATTCTTCAAGTGCTGCCCAACGTTGGCAGCATAAAGAAGATCTCAAAGATGCCAGATTAGATACTGTTTTGTCTATAGGATTAGGTGGGATTGTATCTATGTGTATTGTGATTGTTTCGGCAGCCAATTGTGCAGGTATTGAGATAGAAAGTGCCAACGATTTATCATTAGCATTGCAGCCAGTCTTAGGAAATTTTGCAAGCTATTTAGTTAGTATTGGATTATTTGCAGCTGGATTGACTTCAACGATTACTGCCCCACTAGCAACAGCGTATGCCACATGTGGTATTTTAGGAATTGATCAAGATATGAAGTCTATACAATTCCGTAGTATCTGGTTTATAGTTATTGTATGTGGAATGTTTTTCATTCTTGTTAATCAGTCAACACCAACTGAATTAATATTGATTGCCCAAGTTGCCAATGCTATTATTTTACCCATTATGGCTATTTTCTTGATGTATTGTATGAATCATCCCCAACTTGGACAATATCGCAACCATCTTTTAAGTAACTTAGCTGGTATTATGGTATTGTTCATTACGATTGTTTTATGTATTCAAAATATTATCAAGATTATTTAAAAACATGTTATAAATTCTATAACATGTTTCAGGCTGTTGACAAAGTAAAAAAGTCAACAGCTTTTAGTTTTCAAATGAAAGAATATATGGTATTATATCCATTGTCGTGGATGACTTCTTTCCAAGTACGCAAACTTTGAG
>NZ_NFLY01000060.1:0-11131 GCF_002161155.1 Massilimicrobiota sp. An105 | reverse complement strand
CATGAACTCCATGTGTGAGCTAAGATATAGTGACTTTACAAATGAATTTTCATTTAAGACCATATAATCAATATATTTTAAATATAGTTACCAACATTTATCTAGGGTTAGATTTTTATGAAAAGAAAACTGTGTGGGAATACATTTTCCACGAGGTTATCCAGATGATATTGTTGTGCCCATTTTTTAAAATGACGATCTAAATATTTGGTACGTGCATAGTTATCTGGCATATCTGTATATAATTGAAGAATATGCAAAGGATCATTGATTGGGATAGGAAAAGATGAAACTGTCTCAAAAAATGAAAGAAGGGTATCATGATTCATGATTTGAAAAGCATATTCTTCTTTGGGTGTGATGATATTGATATCCACATAGTAATTCATATAGATGCTTAAAATGTTTAACATTTGCATCATAGAGCACATGGAAATATTGATTTCCTGGATATCCTGAAATGCAATGGAATAGTCTTGAAAATATATGTGACTATGATCCCAAAGTAATCATTCATAAGCACTTTTGATATCATCGTCTTGAGTGAGTTGTACTTGATAACGTGTTGTCATAATGATTCTCCCTGATAATTGAAATGATGTGGAATGATGACACATAAGGATTGTTTTTTGACACTGACATGAATGGGAAAGGTTGTTCCTTTTTCTCCATCAACATCGTATATAATATCCTTATCACATGCAATAGTTAATTCTTTAGCTTGTACATAAGTAATAAAAGGACTCTTTTCATGATTGTTTAATTTATAATCTTTAAATAAAGAAATTAAATCTGTAGTAGAACAGTTTTTAATAATCAATAAATCTAATTGACCATCTTGAACATTCGCATGAGGTGTAATGTCTTTAAAGCCACCTACCTGTGAAGTGTTTGTAATAATAAACAGTTTGGCATCTTCTTCAAAAGTTTGATCATCAGCAGTGATTTTTAAATGCAATGAAGTATGCAGTTGGGTAGGTAATTGTCTTATACCACTGATATAATAAGCTAAAGGACCAAATCTTTCTTTATCAGCTTTTGAAACTTGAAAACTAATATCACTAAACATGCCTCCAGCAATCACATTTGCAAAATAATGTTCATTCACTTTACCAATATCTACTTTCATTGTCTGAAAATCTTCAATCATTTGAATAAAATCATCCGTATCATGAGGTAAATGTAAATGGTTGGCAAAGTCATTCACTGTTCCTCCTGGTAATATCGCAAGAGGAGTCTGTAAATGGTTTTCAATAAAACCATTAATGATTTCATTGACTGTGCCATCACCACCAACACTGACCACAAAATCATAATCATCATCTTTTAATTTTAAACAATATTGATAAGCATCATCTTTCTTTTCCGTATAGAAGACATCAATTGTAGAAACCAGCTTTTTTAAAATCATTTGACCAATGATCTGATCCAGTTTTTTTTGAATTGTCTTTGTGCCGGCACTGGGATTAATGATAAATAAACATTTCATAATGAACACTCCTTATTTTTATTTTACCATTAATCAAAAAGAAGATAAACCTAAAATGGAATATCTTCTTTCGCATAGACATTATTACGGATTAGTCTTAATAAAAGTTCAACACCTTTTTTCATCATATGAATAGAAACAAATTCATAAGGACCATGACAATAGAAGCCACCTGTTCCAAGGTTAGGACAAGGAAGTCCTGAAAATGAAAGACGGGCACCATCTGTTCCACCACGAATAGGTGTAATACGAGGCTGTAAGCCAATATCCTGCATAGCAATTTCAACCTGTTCTACAATATGAGGATGATCTTTGATAACATCTTTCATATTGAGATATTGTTCATGCATCGTGATATGAATAGCTTCATAGCCATAAAAACTATTCAAATAAGCTTGGATACGTGAAAAATCATTAAGCTGTTGTTTGAGTTTTAAATAATCATGGTTACGTACAATATATTCTAATCGTGTCTGTTCACAATTCCCCTGCATATGTGTTAAATGATGGAAACCTTCATATCCTTCAGTGAATTGAGGTTTCTGCCCAGATGGTAACATGTGGTGAAATTCCATAGCCACTTCCTGTGAATTCACCATTTTGTCTTTGGCACTACCAGGGTGAATGCTTTTTCCATTGATTTCAACAAGCACCTGATAGGCATTAAAGTTTTCAAAGTGAAATTCATTAATATCGCCACCATCAATTGTATAGGCATAGTCAGCCTGAAAAATATCAAGATCAAAATGTTCAGTGCCACGTCCGACTTCTTCATCAGGAGTAAAGGCAATCATAATATCATTATGTTTAAATTCAGGATGTTTATACATATATTCAGCCATACTCATAATAATCGCAATTCCAGCTTTATCATCACCACCTAAAAGTGTTGTTCCATCAGTTGTAATCAGATCATGTCCAATCACTTTATTCAAATCAGGGAATTCTCTTGGGGATAATAAACGGTCATTTTGAAAAGGAATGTCTTGTCCTTTGTAATGACGAATGATTTGGGGATGAATGTGTTCACCACTGGCATCAGGGGAAGTATCCATATGGGCAATAAAGCCTATAACATCACCTTGATGATCATTGTTAGATGGAATCTTTCCATAAACAACACCATATTCACTCATTTCTACATCAACCAATCCTAAAATACGCATTTCTTCTATTAAAAATTGAGCAAATTCTTTTTGATTGGCCGAAGAAGGTGAAGTGGTTGAATATGGGTCAGATTGTGTTGGGAAACTGACATATTTTAAAAATCTGTTTTCTATTTTCATTTTTCATAACCTTCTCTCTTTATCATGATTATATCATAGGAATCATATTTTTTACTAGCCAAATGTCATGAATATGATTATAATAGGGAGCGGAGGTTAAAAAGATGGCAAAATATTATGCAGTGAAAAAAGGAAGAAAAACTGGTGTTTTTTCGACATGGGAAGAATGTCAGTCAATGGTGAATGGTTTCAAGGGAGCAGTGTATAAATCATTTCCTACATTCAATGAAGCTCAGGCGTATTTAGATGAACAGCCTCAATCTTTTGATGGTTATGGACTGATTGCATATGTAGATGGCAGTTATAATCAAAAGACAAAAGAATATGGTTATGGCTGTATCTTAATTGAAGGCCAAAAAGTGATTTTGAAAGTCAATGGTAAAGGCAACCATCCTGATTATGTCAGTATGCGTAATGTGGCTGGTGAAATTGCGGGGGCACATCAGGCAATCTGTTATGCGATTGAACATTGCTATTCTATGATTTGTATCTATTATGATTATGAAGGTATAGAAAAATGGGCCAATCATCAATGGCAGGCCAATCGCCCTGGAACAAAGGCTTATCAGTCATTTATTGATGCCAGTCGTCAAAAGATTGATATTCGCTTTATAAAAGTTTTGGCACATAGTGGGGACTTCTATAATGAGATGGCCGATCAGTTGGCTAAAAAAGCAGTAGGTATAGCATGAGTGAAAAAATAACTGTTTTTGATATTGAAGTTTTAAATCAGGATCCCGCGAGTTTATGTGCCATTGGTATTGTAGAAATTCAAAATCAAGAAGTCATTTCAACATATTATGCCTTAGTGAAACCTAAAAATTTAAGTTTTGATAGCTATCGCTATAAAATACATCAAATTAGACCTCAATCATTGTATAAAGAAAAAACATTTGTAGAAGTATGGAAAGACATTCATCATTATTTTGAAAATACGATTGTTGTTTCTCATGATATTCAAGGTGATATGATGAATTTAAGGGCAGCCTTGAAACAGAATCATATTCCATATCCACGACTACTTATGTCCTGTACAAATGTTTTGGCACATCTTGTTTATCCAAATCTTCAAAAATATAATCTTAAAGATCTATCTCAAATGAATGGTTTTGCATTTCAGGCTCATCATGCTTTAGAAGATGCGAAAGCTTGTGCTTATCTGTTGATTCAAATGATGGAACGTGAAGATGTAGACAGTTTATATGCTTTGCATCAGAAGTATCATTTAGAATTTGGTGAGATGAAGGAAAACTATTATCGAAATATTATGTCAGCTGAATCAGCAACGCAATTATTAGAAATGAATCAAAAAGAAGATGCTTTGTTGTATCATCAATCAATCTGTTTTACTGGTAAATTATCTATGCCTCGAGAATTATTGGAAGAAAAAACAAAAGAAGTCTGTGCCTTATCAACCAATCAGGTCAGTACCCAAACCAATTATCTGGTTATTGGTGGTAAAGGTTATCATAAAGTACGTTTTGGCAAAGACAATAAAAAAGTTCAGAAAGCTTTACAGTTAATGAAACAGGGACAAGATTTAAGAATTATTCATGAAAAAGAATATTTAAAGCTTTTAGAGGGGAGAAAAGAATGTCTGTAAATATAAGAGTTGCTAAAAAAGAAGATGCGCGTGCTATTTTAGATATTTATGCTCCTTATGTTCTATCGACCAATATCACTTTTGAATATGATGTTCCTTCTTTAGAAGATATGACAAATCGTATTTGTCAAACTTTAGATTCATATCCTTATTTAGTTGCAGAAGTTCAAGGTCAGATTGTTGGTTATGCTTATGCCTCTTCTTTTCATAGTCGAGCTGCTTATCAATGGGGGAGTGAATTATCTATTTATTTAGATCAGCATTATCATGGACAGGCGATTGGAAAAAAACTTTATCAGGTTTTATTGGCACTGTTAAAGTGCATGCATATTCAAAATGTCTATGCCTGTATTACTCATCCCAATGTCAAAAGTGAAAGATTTCATGAATCATTACAGTTTCAGTATGTGGGATGTTTTCATCGTGCGGGATATAAAGCCAAACAATGGCATGATGTCATCTGGATGGAAAAAGCTATTGGAGATCCTCATCATGTAGAATCTTTTATTCCTTTTTCGAAGCTATCCCTTCAACAAATTGAATCATGTCTAGGTTTATGTTATGATAAATAAAATGAGGTGAAAAAATGGATACATTAATTATCGGAAGTGGTTTTGCTGGAAGTGTTGTGGCGAGAATTTTAGCCCAGCGTGGTGAAAAAGTCAAGATTATTGAAAAAAGAGATCATATAGGTGGAAACTGTTATGATGAATATGATGAATATGGTGTTCTGGTTCATAAATATGGACCTCATATCTTTCATACAAATAATAAAGACGTTTATGATTTTTTATCACGTTTTACAAAATGGTATGATTACCGTCATGAAGTTGTTGGAAATGTTTATGGAAAGATTATTCCAATTCCATTTAACTTGAATACATTAATGATTGTTTTTGGTCAAGAAAAAGGTAAACGTTTAAAACAGGAATTGATTGATGCATATGGTGAAAATGCAAGAGTTCCTATTTTAGAATTACAGAAAAATCCATCACAGGGAATCCAGGAAGTGGCACAGTATGTATATGAAAATATCTTTTTGAAATATACAATGAAACAATGGAATCAAAAACCTGAAGAAGTTGATCAAAGTGTCACTGCCAGAGTACCAGTTTTGATTTCTTATGATAATCGTTATTTTCAAGATCTATATCAGGGAATGCCACTAGAAGGATATACAAAGTTATTTGAAAATATGTTGAATCATGAAAACATAGAAATTGAATTAAATAAGGATGCCAAGGAAGATTTATCTTTTGATATGCAAACACATCAGGTTTATTATCAGGGACAATTATGGCAGGGAAAAATTATTTTTACAGGTGCAATTGATGATTTCTTTGATCATTGTTTAGGAAGATTGCCATATCGTTCATTACGCTTTGAGTATGAACATTATCCTGAAGATCACTATCAAAGTCATGGTGTTGTCAATTATACCGTCAGTGAAGATTTTACACGTATTACAGAATTTAAATATTTAACAGGTCAAGAGATTGCAGGAACAACTATTGTTAAAGAATATCCAGAAATATATCGTGATGAAACTCAAGTACCTTATTATGCTATTTTATCTCCAGAAAACTTAATGATGTATCAAAAATATGTGGATTATGTCAAACCATTTTCTCATTTTTACTTGTTAGGGCGTTTAGCACAATATAAATATTATAATATTGATGGCATTGTAGAAGAAGCTTTAAAACTTGTTAAAACATTGTAGGAGGATGTTATGAAATATTTAAGTATTGCGATTCCATGTTATAACTCACAAGATTATATGGATAAAGCGATTGAATCATGTTTAATTTTAAAAGATGATGTAGAAATTATTATTGTTGATGATGGTTCTAAAGATAGAACAGCCCAGATTGGTGATGACTATGCCTCTTTATATCCTGATACAATCAAATGTATACATCAGGAAAATGGGGGACATGGTCAAGCTGTAAATACAGGTTTAAAAAATGCAACAGGACTTTATTTTAAAGTTTTGGATAGTGATGATTGGTTTGACCAGTCTTCACTTGTTAAAGTGATAGAAACAATTAAACAGTTACATCAAAAAGATCAAGATGTCGATATGTTCATTGCAAATTATGTATATGAAAAACCAAGTGCCAATAAATCTAGTGTGATTAAATATACAAATGCATTGCCACAAAATAGAACATTCAGATGGTATGATTTAAAACATTTTTACCCACAACAGAATTTATTAATGCATAGTGTTATTTATCGTACACAGTTATTAAGAAATTGTAATTTACAATTGCCAAAACATACATTTTATGTTGATAATTTATTTGTTTATCAGCCATTACCTTATGTCAATACACTGTATTATTTAAATGTTGATTTATATCGTTACTATATTGGTAGGGAAGATCAGTCTGTTAATGAAAAAGTGATGATTTCACGTATTGATCAACAGATTAAAGTCAATAAGATGATGATTGATTGTTGTGATGTGATGAAATTAAAGAGTCGTAAACTGAGAAACTATATGGTGAAATATTTAACGATGATTACAACTGTATCAACAGTTTTACTGATTAAATCAGGAACACCTGAACATTTACAAAAGAAAAATGAATTATGGCAGTATTTAAAAAATAAAAATCCTGAACTTTATAAAGCTGTTAAACATACATTTTTAGGTTCTATGATGGAAATGGATGGACATGTTGGTAAGAAAATGATTACAACAGGATATGCTATTTCTAGAAAGCTGTTTGGATTTAATTAATGAAGAATTTGTTATATCGTTATCGTCATGCATGGGTATTTACATATTTTATTCTTTATTTACCATGGTATTTTGGATTACAGTTAAGGGATATTTCTTTTCATGATGTTTATACAAGTATAGATGCATGTATACCTTTTGTTTCATGGTTTATTTATCCTTATATTTACTGGTTCCTTTTTGTAGCAGGGACAATTGCCTATTTGTTTTTTACACATCGTCGTGATTTTTATAAATGTGTTGCATTTTTGTTTATAGGAATGACCATTTGTTTGATTATTTTTACAATATATCCAACAAGTTTTGATCATCGTCCTGTGATTGAACAGAATTCTTTATCTATGAATCTTGTTCAGTTTATTTATCATGCTGATAAGAGTCAAAATGTATTTCCTAGTATTCATGTCTATAATTCTATTGGATGTGCATTGGCTTTGATATTGTGTCCAGATTTTAAACAATCTAAAGGTATAAAAATATTTGCATCTGTTTCAGCTATTATGATTACTTTATCAACGATGTTTATTAAACAGCATTCTATATTGGATGCTGTGGCAGCAATATTATTGGCTATTATTTTATATATTCTGATTTATAAAAAAGATATTTTTCAGATAGAAAAACGGGTTTCTCTCAAGTAGAGAAACTTTTTTTAATATGATAAAAGTCAATACAAATAGATTAAATTCACATATGATAATATAAAAATGATAATATGATTTGTGTATAGGGGTATTTTATGGTTAAATATAAAGAAAAAGACGAGAGGTGAAGAATATGGAAAAAACATTAATTGGTAGAATATTAGAAATGGATCCAGCAGCACGACATCCTTTGAATGTCATTGTGAACTATCCTGGATTACATGCTATGTTTTTATATCGTATTTATCATTTTTTATGGAAATGTCACTTCAAGCTCATTGCACGTCTATTGAGTCAAATTGCGCGTTTTTTAACAGGGATTGAAATTCATCCTGGAGCAACTATTGGAAAACGTTTCTTTATTGATCATGGAATGGGAGTCGTTATTGGTGAAACAACAATCATTGGAGATGATTGTACTTTATATCAGGGTGTGACATTAGGGGGAGTTGGAACTGGTGAACATAAAGTTAAAAGACATCCGACTTTAAAAAATAATGTCATGGTATCAGCTGGGGCCAAAGTCATTGGGGATGTCACGATTGGTGATAATAGCATTATTGGGGCTTCTTCAGTAGTATTAAAAGATGTGCCAGCTAATTGTACGGTTATTGGTATTCCTGGCAGAATTGTAAAGGAAAATGGAGAAAGGGTAGATAAAGCATTATAAACTATGATGCTATATGATAACTTATAGTATTGTTTTTGTATGAGATGAATTCATTTATTTATATTTTATTCATAAAAAACCTCCTGCTTCATAAAAATGAAATAGGAGGTTTTATTGATGTCTATTGAGATACAGGCAGCTTTATATTATTATGATTTGGTTTTATTGAAAAGAGAAAATCATTTATATTGCTTAGTAGATTTAAAAACAGGTGAGTGGTATGAAAAAATGACGATTTATTATATTGAAATATTGCTGAAAAGATGGAATCAGTATCGAATGTCTATTCAATGATTGAATTCAAGTATATAACATGTTAGAATAAAGCATGTTAAAAGTTGAAATGTCCACGTAGCACAGCTAGATAATGCAACTGCCTCCTAAGAAAGTGTTATAACATATACTTTGGAGGACAAAGGAAAAGGTAGCAAGTAAAATTAAATATAGATTTTCCAAATGTCGCTATAGCTCAGTTGGATAGAGCGACCGCCTCCTAAGAATATGTTATAACGACCGCCTTTTGGGGAAAAGTGATTGACAACGAGTTAATCTAAGCCTAAAATTGAATAGATTTCAAAGATGTTTCCGTAGCTCAGCTGGATAGAGCGACCGCCTCCTAAGCGGTAGGTCGGGTGTTCGAATCACCTCGGGAACGCCAAAAACTCCGCCGGAAAACCCAGTAAAATCAAGGGTTTCCGGCGTTTTTTCATTTTTTCGGTAAAAGAGAAAAATCGTGAAATTCATTGATTTTCATTAGCAAATCTTCCGTCAGCTAATGGAAATTAGGACTAATGTCGCCCGCCTTTCAGGTGGACGGCTTGCTAATAAAAATTAGCAAAAAAATCGGTGTTTTGCTAATGAAAATGCCCTCTCTGCTAATGGCAGAAAAATTCGAGCAAAATTCTTGCTAATGGACAAGGCGGTCGTTACCCTGTTAATTTGTTCATTTAGGGGTGGCGAGCGACAATCGCACACTACCTCTATGCCCTTTCCTATTATATAATTGTAGCAACAGGAGGTGGTTGTATTGAAAGAACAGAAATATCATTTATATCTTTCCGATGAAGAATACAGGAGAGTTTTGCAATCACTTATCCGTTTGAAAAACAGCCTGATAGCACAAGGCAGATACACTGACGTAGTAGATGATGTTCTTTGCAAGGTACTATCATCTAAGAAAAGAAAAATTAAAATAGAATACATCTAAATAATAACGAAAAGTAAAAAGCCGTCTATTGACCTCATTAAGAGGAAAATAGGCGGCTTTTTTGCGTTCAGAAAAAAATTTAAGAAATTTTGAAAAAACACCCCCCAAAAACGCTCTCCCATTTCAAACAAGTGAAGGGGTTAATTCCGAACCACGAAAACGGAAGCCTTTCACTTGTACTTTGAAAACTGAATAAAGTATGTTCATCAACAAAAAGAAATTATCATATCGATCATTATATCGAAACATTAAAAATGTCCTTTGATACTGATGATGATAAGATCAAAAAAATAGCAGAACAAAATTTAAAGCAGATTGGAGAACTATATAAATGACAAGTGTTTATATGCAACTTAGAACAAATTTAGAACAATTGAAGCTCTTTGAGATATCTAGAAGACTAGATGAGATCATAGATCAAGTCACAGCTAATAATATAAGCTTTACAGAAGGATTGTTGAAACTAACAAACGTTGAAATCGATCATAGAAAAGAAAATGCAATAAGATCCATGGTTAAGGTTGGAGCATTTCCGTTTATGAAAGAGATAAAAGATTTTGATTTTGAATTTCAACCTTCTATAAACAAACAACAGATCTTGGAGCTTGAAAGCTTAGGATTTTTAGATAAAGCAGAGAACATAGTGTTCTTAGGTCCTAGTGGTGTAGGAAAGACCCATTTAGCTACTAGCATAGGTGTTCGGGTCCGGCGAAATCAACCACTCCGGGTCCATCGAAAACAACCAATTTTAGTCCACTGAAAATAACCAATCCAAGTTAAGAAAGCGTAGCCAACCCTCACTTGAAATGTGAATTAATCTTTGTTTCTGCTTTCGGCATGGGCGGTGGCCACAGCAGCGGTCATCCGCAGGGAGATGGTTTCCAGTCGCTTTCCCCGGAAGCTCTCTCCCTTAATCGCGAAGACAATGTCTCCTAAATATGGCACTATATAAGAAGCCAGTAAATTATTATATTTATTGAATGTAGATTGTTTAATCTGTGGTTCTATTGAAGTAAGCCAGCAAACGGATAACGCTTTGACATCACTCTTGTATAAAACGACTTGATTATTTCCAGTATCAAGGGAATCCTCTAGCTTCGCCAGCGCATTATGTTGTTTTTGCTTTGCTTCCCGATAAGATTTTCCGTAAACATACCCATATTTTGCTCTTCCTGAGATATCATGACTTTTAATATATCGAGCTTCCCATCTTCCGTCTTTTCTTTTATAAATATTTTCTCCTTTTCTTGGCATGAAAGTTCCCTCCTTTCGACTATTATTTTGACGGTGATAAAGAAACAATACTATTAATCCTCAAAAAGTTCAGATAATATGCGCTTATTAGAGTTGCCCCTTCTTGACAAACGACCTGTCTTTGGCAGTTTTAAATAAAAAAATGGTGCTAATTTGATATTTCTATCGAGTTAGCATCATTTTTATTTGCCTGGCTGTCAGATAATAATTGGTTATTGGTTGATTTAAT